>JANPCY010000163.1:0-2537 GCA_031431175.1 Steroidobacteraceae bacterium
GAGGAATTCGAAGTCCACCGGATCGGTGCTGCCGACCGACAGGCACACGCCGTGCATCACGATCGGATAACGCTCGGCAATCTGGTCCAAAAAATAGAGCGGCCGGCCCTCGGTGTCGATGAAGTTCTCGGACAGGATTTCGAACCAGTCCATCGCCGGCCAGTGCTTGGTGATGTGCCGAAAATGCTGGGTGCGCAGACCGACGCCGAGACCGAGGTCTGGCAGGTCCCAGCGATTCGGAAGTGAGGCCTTATTCATTCAGGGGAGGATCAGGCGCATCACTGCCATCCGGGTCACGCGACCCGGATGGCAGCAATGTTTGGCGCCGAGCTCTTAGCCCATATGCGACGGATCGTCTGGCGACTTGCAGCCGCCCTTGCCCTTGCAGGAGTTCTTGCCGGCGCAGCCGCCGTCACCTGACTTGCAACCGCCCTGGCCCTTGCACTCGTTGTGGCCCTTGCACTCGTGCGTGACCGTGGCGCAACCGCCCTCACCCTTGCAGGAATTTTTGCCGGCGTTTTCGCCGCCACCCTTGCCCTTGCAGGAGTTGAGACCTTTACAAGCATGCTTGTCGCCACCGGCTTCTTCCCCGGCGAACGCAACGTTCGTGAGTTGCGCGCCAGCGAGCAAACCGCCCGTCACGCCCAGCATCACTTTGCCGAAATCCCGACGATTCATAGACATGATCAATGCCCTCTTTGTTAACAAATGACCCCAAAAAGCTTGGGGTCAACCCAGTAGACCGGACCAATGCAGGAAATACTACGCCGCGGGAAGGATATCAGATGCACGGTGTCGGCCTTTTGCGACGCAAGATAAATCATTCCCAGAGTGCGCCCCATCCGCGGCCAGTGCAAACTACAGCTATATCAAGGGGTATCGGTCGCAAGCTTCATGCATTTCACACGCGCCCTCGTCCGACCGCCGCCCGCGACCTTCGCCGCCGGGATTACGCAAGCGGACGAAGGCGCGCCTGACGTCGCCCTGGCACATTTGCAGCATCGCGCCTACTGCCAGGCACTCGCCGACTGCGGCCTTCAGGTAACGACGCTGCCCGCAGACCCCGCCTACCCTGACAGCTGCTTCGTCGAGGATCCTGCAATCATCACCGCGCGCGGGGCGATCGCCACGCGTTCCGGCGCGCCGAGTCGCAGTGGCGAAGGCGAGAGCATCATCAAGGCGCTACGCGGCTGGTATCCCGATATCGCCCGCATCGTTGCGCCCGGCACGCTGGATGGCGGCGATATCTGCGAGGCGGATGGTCACTTCCTGATTGGGCTTACATCGCGCACCAACGCAGAGGGCGCGCGGCAGCTCGCGGAAATTCTCGAGACGATCGGCTACCGATCGAGCTTCATCGACTTGCGCAACAGCCCGCGGCTGCTGCACCTGAAGACCGGCATGACCTATCTCGGCGACGGCCGCCTGGTGCTCAGCTCGGACATGCCTTTGGGCGAGGCCTTGCAGCCATACGAGCTGATCGTCGTCTCCGAAGCGGAACGCTATGCCGCCAACTGCATCCGGATCAATGACCGCGTGCTGATCGCGGCACAGTATCCTGAAATCGCCGATACCCTTGCGGGCCTTGGTTACGAGTCGCTGCCCGTAGAGCTGTCGGAGTTCCGGAAGATGGATGGGTCGTTGACCTGCCTGTCGCTGCGATTATGATGCGACGATGAAAACGCTCCCCGCCCGCCTCTTCCAGATTGCCCTCTGCCTCGCCCTGCTATCGGCCTGCGGCCGCGAACCCGGCCGGGCTGCACCAACCTCATCGGATGACGAAGCGGCCACAGCCACGTCGGACCAGGCCAACGTTGCGGCCGTGCTCAGGCGGACCATCGATCTCGACGCCTGCCTCGCGGAGCAAAGCAGCGACCCGGATGCCGAAGCCAGCCAGTGCCCCACCTATGTTCTGAGGTCCCTGGACTACATGATCGGGGAATGCAGCGCTGTCGGCGGCGCGTTGCAGCCCATTCCGGATGCCAGCTTCTGGTCGCTGGATGTGGATGCAGACAGCAAGGCCGAGGTGCTCATCGACCTGACCCAGAACTTCACCTGCTATGGCATGCCGTCCGTGTTTTCCTGCGGCAGCCTCGGTTGCCCGTACTTCCTCTATGCACAGCGCGGTGAAGCCTGGGTGGAACTGGGCGCGGTGAATGCCGAGGACGCGCCGGCAATCGAAGTGCTGGGCGCGCCCGCGGGCACGCCCGCTACGCTCCGCGGTGGCTGCGTGGGCGAACGCCCCTGCAGCGAGTTGACGCACTACGCCTGGAATGGGAAAGCCTACGAGCGCTCCTTGATCGAATATCGCGGGCACCTCGTGGATGTCGTTCCCGGCGGACTGTGGACGCTCACTCGCAAGGCGCGGGTCCTGACCGCGCCATCCAGGGATGGGCAGGTGATCGATGAATATCCAGCCGATACAACCATGGTCGTGATGGGCACCGCGCGCGGTGGGCCCTACAAATATGTGTCCCCCTGCAACGGTTGCCGGCGCGGTTTTGTCGACGGGGCAGTGCTCAAGCAACAGTGATCAG
>JANPCY010000164.1:0-1663 GCA_031431175.1 Steroidobacteraceae bacterium
CGCCGATCAGCGCGGTCAGCGCGCCGACCGGCAACTGACGTGGTGCCACGATCGTGCGCGCGAGCAGGTCGGCGACCACCAGCAGCGTGCCGCCCGCGAGCGCCGCGGCCGGAATCACTACACGATGCGCCGAGCCGATGACGAGCCGCACCAGGTGCGGTGTCACCAGGCCCACGAAACCGATGCTGCCTGCGGTCGTGACGGCCGCCGCGGTCAGCACCGATGCGGTGAAATAAATCGCGATGCGCAGACCCCGCACCGGCACGCCCAGCAGCTGCGCCTGCAATTCGCCGCGCGCGAGCGCATCGAGGGGCCGCGCCGCGAGCAGGCAGGCCGGGATCGCCACGAGTGCCAGCGCGAGCAGCGACCAGGGCGTGCGCACATAGCCGAAATCGCCCAGCAGCCAGAACAACATGCCGCGCAGTCGCAGGTCATCCGACAGAGATAACAGCAAGCTGACCAACGCGCCGCAGCCTGCGGCGACAACGACGCCGGTCAGCAGCAGCCGCGTCGTGGTCCAGCCGCCGGGGCCGTGCGCCACGGCGAACACGAGCAGCATGGCGGCGAAGGCCCCACCGGCCGCGCCGGTGTCGACGGCGAACCCGGTGAATCCGGCCAGCATCACGCCGAGCGCACCTACCGCCGCGCCACCGGAGATCCCGAGCACATAAGGATCGGCGAGCGGGTTGCGCAGCAGCGCCTGCATCAGGACACCCGCGAGCGCGAGTACCACGCCGGTGCCGAAAGCCGCGAGCGCGCGCGGTAGTCTTAGCTCGAGGACGATGGTGCGCGTCAGCGGGTCGCCGGAGGCGAGACCTGCCCAGGGAGCGTCGAGTCCCGAGCTGCCCAGGCTAAGCGATGCGACGATTGCCGCGAGCGCCGCGATCGCCAGCAGCACGAGCAAGAACGGGGCGGGCATCCTGGTCATCGGCGCGCTGTCCTCCTGCCATTGAGCCCGCATTATTCACGAACGGCCGGTGACTTTCCGGGTCGTACCAAGTAACCGGCCGCTGTGGAAGAATTCACGCCGATGGACCGCGAATCCGACGACATCGATGACGATGGCTACCGGGCCAATGTCGGCATCGTGATAATGAATGGCGACCGCCGGGTCTTTTTGGGCGGCCGCGCAGGTGCGCGCGGCTGGCAGTTCCCGCAGGGAGGCATACGCCGTGGCGAACGCGCCGAGGAGGCGCTATACCGGGAGCTCGCCGAGGAAGTCGGTCTGCAGCCGGGGCAGGTCGAAGTGGTCGCGCGCACGCGCGGCTGGCTGCGCTACCGGCTGCCGGCGCAGTTCATCCGCCGCGGCTCGAGTCCGCTGTGTATCGGCCAGAAGCAGCGCTGGTTCCTGCTGCGCCTTGGCGCCGCGGATTCGGCGCTCAAGTTCGATTCGACCGAGCAGCCCGCGGAATTTGACCGCTGGCGCTGGGCGGACTGGTGGGAAGCGGTGCATGACGTCATCTATTTCAAGCGTCGCGTGTATTCACGCGCGCTGCACGAGTTGGGCTCCCATGCATTCCCGGAAGGCTTGCCGCCCTACCCGGACTGGTGGGAGGAGCGCATGAAGCGGAGGCAGCCGGCCGCGCAGGCCGCGCCCGAGCGCTGATCAGAAGGGCTTGGCGACAGCCAGCAGCACGAGCAAATGCGCCTCAGGCCTGCGGAC
>JANPCY010000165.1:0-3343 GCA_031431175.1 Steroidobacteraceae bacterium
GCTCGCGATCCGCGAGCTTTCGCCGACGACGGAGGTGCTTTGCGTAGAGCCTGCGGGCTTCGACGACACGCGCCGTTCACTGGAGGCCGGGCACCGCATGACCAATTCGAAAGGCGCCCGCTCGATCTGCGACGGGCTGCAATCGCCGTCGCCTGGCGTTCTCACTTTCGCGCTGATGCGGAAGTTGCTGGCGGGCGGAGTGACTGTCACCGATGCGCAGGTGCAGCAGGCGATGGCCTGGGCATCCCGCCACCTCAAACTCGTCATCGAGCCAAGTGGCGCAGTCGCGCTTGCGGCCCTGCTGACGGGTCAGGTGCCGACGCGCGGTCGCACGACGGCAATCGTCATCACCGGCGGCAACGTGGACCCGGCCATGTTCCAGCAGGCACTCAACCAAGCGCAGTCGTGAGTCGGCTAGCGGCCGACTAGAGCGTCTCTTCCAGGAATTCCACGACGCCCGTTTCCAGCGAGTAACTTGCGCCGACGACCACGAGGCCGTGGTTTGCAATAAGGCCCTCGATGATCGTCGAGCCATGGCGCAGTTGCTGCACCGAGGCAAGGATGTTCGCCCGCACGGCCCGGCCCACGAGTCCCGCTTGATCATCGCCAGCGCCGCTGGTCAGCAGGCTTTCGACACCAGGGCGAATGCGATCGACGATGGATTTCAGGTTGGGCGACTGATTGGCCGTCGGCCGGCGCAACTCGTCCAACGTCGCAATGATGGCGCCGCACTGCGAATGGCCCAGAGCGACAACCAGCCGCGTCCCGAACTGGGATGCCGCAAATTCAACGCTACCAATCAGCGATGGCGCGACTATGTTGCCGGCTACCCGTATCACGAAGAGATCGCCGAGGCCCTGGTCGAAAATTATTTCCACGGGCACGCGCGAATCGGAGCAGCCCAGCACGATTGCAATGGGCTGTTGCGCAACTGCCAGTTCCGCCCGGCGCGCCGCATTTGAAATCGATTCCGTACTGCGCACGTTGGTGACAAATCGTTCGTTGCCCGCACGCAGTCGCAGTAATGCCTCGCGGCCCGCTATCACGTCGTCGCTCCTCTTGAAGGCCAAATCTGGATCATTTGACAGCTACTGCGATTGACCCGGCCAGCGTCCAGAGCATCAAGAACAATCCCACGGCAAGCAAGGCTAATGCACCGACGAAGTACCCGAGATACCTTCCACGCTTGATCGCCGCATCCCCTTCCCAGGTACGCTGGCCCTCGACGATCCATGAACCAGGTGGCGGCATCCTCGCGGTTCGGATGATGCGCATGGCGATCCATGCAATCCACGTTGCGATCGCAAACAGGCTGCCACCGTACAACCAGGCATAAATGCGGATACGACGCACGATTTCCTGCGCCGCTTGTTCAGGCGACTGGTCCAGCAGCACCCCCAGGTCTGCCGTGGACGCCCGCATCTTCTGAATTACGAACCATGCGCTGACGGTGGCGGCAGCGAGCAGCAGGGAGCCGATCAAAGCCGCCTTCGCCCGGGACAGTACGCGATAAGTTTCCTGATTCATCCAATTTCCGTACGCAACTGCTCCAGGTAGCCCTGCATGAAGGTGCTGCGAAGCCGCGCTTCGCGCCGCCCTGCTTCCGTTTGCATGGTATCCGCGAGTCTTAGCAGCTTGGAATAGAAGTGATCGACCGACGCCGCGGAGTCGTCGGGTTCGCGCACTGTGCAGAATGGGTCATCGGCCTGATAGATCGGCCGTCCCAGCGCCGCACCGACTGCGATGCAGCGCGCTATGCCGATCGCACCCAATGCATCGAGCCGGTCCGCGTCCTGCACGATCTTTGCCTCGACCGTGCGCGGCGCGATGCCAGCCGAGTAGCTGTGCGCTTCGATTGCATGTTGGATATCCGGCAGGCAGGTGGACGGATAGCCAGCTTCAGCAAGGAACTCGACGGCGCGCGCCGCGGCAATCCGCGAGGCACTCGATCGCTCCGGGGAGTCCTTGGCGACATGGACGCAGTCGTGCAGCCACGCCGACGGCAGCACGATCTCGCCACGTGCGCCCTCGGCAACGCTCAAGCGCGTGGCTGTCGCGACTACGCGGCGTACATGTACAAGGCCGTGCCCGGGGTCGCTGCCTGACTGGCCCGACAGGAAGCGCTCGAACAGCGGTTCCCATTCCTGCAGCAGGCTCGCAATATTCTCCATCTTCATCGTGCCTATCGGCGGCCTGGCGGCCGGCGGCGGCGCGTGCTGCGCTTCGACCGTGCGGCGAGCGCGGCGGCAAGCGCTTCCCGGGTCCAGAGTCGCAACTGCTCCGCGTCCTCCAGCACTTCGGCCGGCACTTCCCAGTAAGCCATCACATGATTCGGCCGGTCCGGGAATGGGCAGAACGGCCGGCTGCCGGCATTTTCATAGCGCGGCCGGTTGCTGTCGTCGGTTTTGAAGTACAACGTGTCGTCGTCGATCAACGCAAAGAACAGGCCGTCGAGGTAAAGCCCGACGCCGCCGAACATCCGGCGCGGGCTGACCCTTCCCGCGCTGGCGAGTTGTTCCAGCACGTAATCGCGGAATTCGTCCGTGACGGCCAAGCCGCGCTCCTGCCAAGGGTACGCATCTTTGGCACGATGCTGCCCTCATGGTCAATAGGGTGTTGCCGATGCTCCGAGTGCAGCGTGTATGCGATTGCGCAGCTCGCGATGCTGTTCCGGATCGAAGGCGATGGCAGCGTTCCAGTCATAAGTCCAGGGATGCGTGGTCGCATGACTCGCTGGTTCATCATGAAACCGCGGAATCACGTGTGCGTGCAGCGCCGGCTCCTGATTGCCCAGGATCGCGTAGTTGATGCGCAGCGCCCGCGTGACTCTCTGTACGGCATCGCCTAGCGCAGCCATATCGGCAAGGAACTGCGTGCGCTCCGTGACCGCAAGCGCATTCAATGTCGGCACGACCGGATCGGGCAGCAACAGGCAATAGCCGGGCAGCACCTGGCGCTCGCCCATGACGGCCCAGCCCGAGGTCAGGCGCGCGATGAAGGTCGGATCCCTGCCGGCACGCAGCGCATCAACGCGGCGATGGATCGCCGTCGTCATGGCGCCTCGCGGAATACGAAGTAAACCGCGCCGACCATGCACAACGCAGCCCACAGGTAATCGAGCTTCAGTCCCTGACGCATGTAAAAAACCACGAACGGAGCAAACACCAGGAGCGTGATCACCTCCTGGAGAATCTTCAACTGCGGCAGGTTCATCGCCGTGTAGCCAATCCGGTTGCCGGGCACCTGAAACAGGTACTCGAGGAGCGCGATACCCCAGGAAATGAGTGCTGCGACATACCAGGGCTTGTGGTTCAGCTCCTTCAGGTGCGCGTACCACGCGAAG
>JANPCY010000166.1:0-1540 GCA_031431175.1 Steroidobacteraceae bacterium
CCGTAATCGTCAGGCCATGTACAGTTTCCATGCCATTGGCGCGGCGGATCCGCAGCTGACCCGTACGGATGGTGGATGGCACGTTGATCGTGATCGCGGCGTTGGTCCACGAAAGGATGCTGGATCCGGTAATTTCCCGGCCGCCGATCCAGATTCGGCCTGCTGCTTCACCCGGCGCCCGGAATCCGAAGTCGCGGGTGATCAGCTGCTGAGTCGTGCCGCCGCCAATTGAGGTGTCCGCCAATGGGTCTGGCACTGCGACGTTGCCGAGCGAGTAGATGGTCAATCTGCGATTGGACGCTGAGACGTACGGGCCCGCATTACCATCGGCCGATGCGAAGTTGATGACCGGCGTGCCGCTCGGATACTCGCAGTCGAGCTGCCAGTTGTTCTGGCCCACGAAGGCGGCAATCGGCAGTACCGGTGTATCGAGGTAAGTCGTCTGGCCGGGCTTGAAGTCCAACGTATAGCAGAACTGCGTGTATTGCCGATTGTGGCGCGGTTCGGGGACCCAGTTGCCGTCTGCATCCTGCGTGGTCGGTGCGTTAAGGCACACCTGCAGCATGTTCGGCGAGACGCCTGACGGCATTGGCGTGTTGATTCGAAACGTCGAAGGAACGATCGCGTTGTAGTTGCCAAAGCGGTCGCCGTAGGTGTGATAGACCTCATTGCCTTCGTAGTCGCGGACGGAAATTGGGACAAACGACGGCGCCTGCTTTTCGCCGAAATTCGGCGTGCCCGTGGCGAATTCATTCGCGACGTCATTGAGCACGAAGCCCGTGATATGTCCCGTGATCGGCGTCTCGGTAAACATGAAGAAGTCCGCCGCGGCGTTCTTGCCGTCGGTGACCTGCACCAGGCGGAAATCGCAACCGGGGCGCGTACCTAGTACCGACGGGTCGATGTCGATCGGTCCATCTGACGTGGAGAACAGCGTCAGGAAATCCCCAGTTGCGTGCGGTGACACGCCGTTGTTGAGCACGGTCCCGTCGGTCGCCAGGCCACCGACGCAATAGGGCGGCAGCATTTGCGGGGAAATCGCCATCGCGTCGCCGAAATCGACGTTTTTGTCCTCCTCCTGCTGGATCTCGTAAAGGTCTGCACCGTCCGCGCCGCGCGGCGTGCTGGCCTGCACGACGTAGTAGCCCGGCAGGATCGGCGTTGTCGTGAACGGTTTGCCGAAGGCGTAGCCGCCATCGAATACGACCGGACGCACTTGACTGTAATTGCGCAGCCCGTCATAGCACTTCCCGCCCAGATAGAAGGGATCCGGCGGACTCTGCGGGCTTCCATCTGCATTCTGGTGCGGCCGGCAGCCCTCGGGCAGTGAATCGTCCCAGCTATCGGTGTGGGCAACCTCGATCGCATCCCCGAGGTCGAACAAATTATTGCCGTTGCGATCAATGTCCTCGGTGCCTGGAAAATTGTCGAGAGGATAATTGTCGACGTCAGCCAGGACGATCGGCGAGCCTGAGCCGCTCACCCCACCACGGCTGCCATTGAAATTCTTGTGATACAGACGCCCGGTGGCGTCGGCGTG
>JANPCY010000167.1:0-4233 GCA_031431175.1 Steroidobacteraceae bacterium
CTACTACGACCAGCTAGGGTCGGCGTTCAGCGATCAGCCGAAGGACCCGTCTCTCTGGGATTTGCCTCGCTTCGTCGAAGAGGTCGAGCAGGTGCGAACCGCCCTTCATCTGGACTCGAGCAACTTCTATCTGCTTGGCCACTCATGGGGCGGCATCCTGGCGATGGAGTACGCACTCAAGTACCAGGTCAACCTCAAGGGACTGATCATCTCAAACATGATGGCCAGCATTCCTGCCTACATCGAATACGCGGAAAAGGTATTAATGCCGGAGATGGATCCGGCTGCACTGGCTGAGATCAAGACGATCGAGCAGAAGAAGGACTACGACAATCCGCGCTACATGGAATTGCTGGTCCCGAATTACTACGCCCTGCACATCTTGCGGATCCCTCCGGATCAGTGGCCAGACCCGGTGAATCGCGCATTCGCTCGCATGAACAAGGATGTGTACATCCCGATGCAAGGTCCGAGTGAGATGAGTGCCAGCGGAAAGCTTGAGCACTGGGACCGCTTCGCTGATCTTGGAAAGATCACCGTTCCAGTTCTAACGATTGGCGGTCAATACGACACGATGGATCCAAGGCACATGGAGAAAATGGCCAGGCTCGTAGGCAAGGGACGGTATCTCTATTGCGCCAATGGCTCCCATATGGCGATGTACGACGATCAAGAAACGTACTTCGCGGGCCTGATCAAGTTCATCAAGGATGTCGATCAGGGCCGCTTGTAGGGTCAGTGGTCAGCGCAGCGATCGCGTGACCGCACGCCCGACCGGCGCCCGCTGGCACGCCATGCGCGACCATGAAAACAATTTGAAGTAGGCAGTAAAGTAGAGAATGCGCGAGACCACCTTGGACTGGCAACAAAGAATTCTGGCGGCCCATGAGCGAATCCGATCGATTGTCATGGAGACACCGGTTGTCAGCTCGAGACATCTCTCTCGCAGTAACTCGGCGCTCGTCAAGTTCAAGCTCGAGAATCAACAACGCACAGGATCTTTCAAATTCCGCGGCGCAGCCAATTCGCTGAGCATGTTGACTGCTGAGCAGGCACAAGCGGGTGTGCTGACTTCGTCGACTGGTAATCACGGCTTAGCTGTGGCCACTGCAGCTCGAACCTTGGGGATTCGGGCGGAGGTCTATGTCTCCCCGCAAGTCTCTTCGATCAAGCTGGAAACCATTCGAAATTGTGGCGCTGAAGTTCGCGTTGTGGGCAGCAATCCTCTGGATGCTGAGGTTGTTGCGCGCTCTACGGCCCGGGAAACGGGCCGCATGTACATTTCACCTTACAATGATCCGAACGTGATTGCCGGCCAAGGAACAGTCGCCGTGGAATTGAATCGCCAGCTTCAACAAATCGATGCCGTATTTGTGGCCGTCGGTGGTGGAGGACTGATCGGTGGCATCGGTGCCTATATGAAAGCGGTATCAGCCCACACGCAAATTATCGGTTGCTGGCCGGAAAACTCGCCCGCGCTTTGCGAAAGCCTTAGACACGGACGCATTGTGGAGGTCCCGGAACGCCCGACTCTCTCCGAGAGCACCGCGGGCGGCGTGGAGCCGGGCGCGGTTACATTTGATCTCTGTCAGCAAGTAATCGATCGAACTATCCTGGTCTCAGAAGTCGAAATCCTTCATGCAATGCGTCAGCTGCGGGACGACGAAGGCTGGATAGTAGAGGGTGCGGCAGGAGTCGCCTTTGCGGGGTTTCTGAAATATGCAGAGGAATTTGCGGATCGGACGGTGGTAATCATCATCTGCGGCGGCAACTTGTCCCCTGAAGTGTTGCAGCAGTTGCAATGATCCATACGCGGCGGTTCGGACTTAGCCGGGCGAGGCGCACGGGCAATCTCGGAGGGCGCGCGCGATGGCCGGCCTTGAACCGGCAAGGTACGATGCAAGGACTCAGGCGACATCCAGGCGAGCCAGTGGCATACAGGTTTGATCAGAACTGGTGTTACCAAGCCGCGGCCGCGATGGCATTGCTTGCCTTGCTGGCCGGTGGCTGCGAAACGGTGGCGAAGGGCGCGTCACAGACCGTGCAAGTCACTTCCCTGCCAGACGGTGTGAATTTCCTGGCCCGCGACCCCCATTCCTACGCCGAGCCAGACCGCTTCCTGGTCCGGAATGTCGCGCTCGACCTTCGCGCCGATTTCACTGCCCACCGGCTAGAAGGCAACGCCGAACTGATGGTCGAACGCATCGATGCCGCCGCCCGCGAACTGCAACTCGACACTCGCGACCTCGAGATCCGCAGGGTGCAGCTCCTCGACACAAAAGGGCGGGCGAAAAACCTCGCATTCCGTCTCGCCGCGCGCGATCCAATCCTTGGCAGCCGCCTGACGATCGACCTCGCGCCACGGGACAGCGAGCCTGCGCTGCAACGCCTGCGCATCGAATACCGAACCTCGACTGAGGCCAGTGCCCTGCAATGGCTCGAGCCCGCCCAGACCTCTGGCGCGCATCCATTCATGTATAGCCAGGGCCAGGCGATCCATGCACGAAGCTGGATCCCGATTCAGGATACCCCGGCTGTGCGCGTGCGCTACACGGCGCGCATCCGCACACCACCCGAGCTAGTTGCCGTGATGAGCGCCGCGCGCGTCACCGATGCCGACGCGGTGCCAGGCGAATACCGCTTTGAGATGCAGCAGCCGGTACCCGCGTACCTGATCGCGCTCGCGATTGGCGACTTGAAGTTCCAGAGTCTCGGTGAGCGTGTCGGCGTGTGGACAGAACCCTCGCGACTCGCCGCCGCTGCGAACGAGTTCGCCGATCTGCCACGTATGGTGGACGCCGGCGAGCACCTGATGGGCCCATACCACTGGGATCGCTATGACCTGCTCATCATGCCGCACAGTTTTGCCTACGGCGGCATGGAGAACCCGCGCCTCTCGTTCATCTCGCCATCGGTGGTGGCCGGTGATCGCAGTCTTGTCTCCGTAATCGTGCACGAGCTCTCGCACTCATGGTCCGGCAATCTGGTCACGAATGCGACCTGGAACGACTTCTGGCTCAACGAGGGATTCACGACCTATCTCGAGCGCCGCCTGATGGAGACGCTGTACGGCGAACGCCGCGCGCGCATGGAAGATGCCATCGGCTACGAGCACCTGGTCCAGGCGATCGCCGATGCGAAGGCCGCCGGACTTCCGCAGGACGCCGCGCTGCAACTTGAGCTCGCAGGCAGGGACCCGAACGAGGGCATAACGGACGTCGCCTATGAGAAGGGGCGCTGGTTCCTGGGTTTTCTCGAGGCGCGCTTCGGGCGGCCCGCGTTCGACGCCTTCCTGCGCGAATACTTCGACGCCCATGCTTTCGCAAGCACCGACACCAAGGCCTTCCGGGCCTATCTGCTTGCGCAACTGGCGCGTCCGGGCGCGCCGGCGATCCCGGTGTCCGAGATTGACGAATGGCTTTACGGCGTCGAGATGCCGGCTACAACGCCTGCGATACCGAGCGGCGTGTTCGATGCAGTCGATCGCGCCGCCACCGAATGGCGCGCAGGACGACTCGCGACCGCGGCCCTGCCTGTGCGCGACTGGGTGCCGCAGGAATGGGTTCGATTCCTCGAAGGGCAGCCCGCCGATCTCAATGATGCGCAATTGGCTGAACTACGCGCGTACTTCAAGCTTGGCGCCGAAGGCAACGCCGAGATCGCGTTGAGCTGGCTCGCGTTGGTGGTGCGGAGCGCCTACCAACCGTCGTACCCGGACCTCGAACGCTTCCTGCTCAGCACGGGGCGGCACAAACTCGTGGTCGGCTTGTTCCGTGAGCTCGCGCGAACCGAAACAGGGCTTGAATTGGGCCGGAGGATTTACGCGAAGGCACGGCCAGGCTATCACGCCACCATTCGACAGGCGGTCGAACGGCTCTTGCTGCTGGAGAACGGAGCGGTGGCAGACTGACTGGCGCAGGAGCATCGAAACCCCGGAAATCGGTGGAAACGACCCACGGGGTAGAATGTACTGGCGCTCAAAGGGCGTACGGAAGGTATTACGGCACATGGACATCGCCATCAGCAACGTTCACCTCGACCTCGGTGCCGGACGTCGCGGCACCGACATGGGCCCCTCCGCGATGCATGTCGCGGGCCTGATTCCAGCCCTGGAGCGATTGGGCCACCGGGTGGTCGATGTGCGCACCATTGGCCGGGTCAGTCGCGAAGCCTCGAGCGTCGGTGACCAGCGAGTGCGGTTCTTGGATGTAATCCGCGACGCCTGTGTTGAAC
>JANPCY010000168.1:0-3337 GCA_031431175.1 Steroidobacteraceae bacterium
GCCGACGGCCACACCGCCCGGCCGGCCGCGATCTGCGCGTGGTCGTGCAAACGGCGCAGGATGCGCGCCTGTCGCAGGTTCTGGGTCAGCAACATCACGTCCATGAGCCTACCCCAGGGCGTGGCTCAAGGGATGCGCCACCGCGAGCAATGATTCAGTGGGCGGCTGGCGGCAGGCCGGCCGGCCATTCCGCGGCGCGGTGGCAGGCGACCAGACGCCCGCCGCGCATCGGCTGCAGCGGCGGCCGCTGGGTGTGGCAGTGCGCGATGACTTGGGGGCAACGCGCAGCGAATGCGCAACCAACAGCAGGCATGGACCGTTCATTGCCGCGCTCATCCGCAGGCGGAACCGCCGCCGATCCTCGGCGCACGGTGGGCGCACTACGGGGTACTGCATCGAGCAACATTCTCGTATAGGGATGCAGCGGCGCAGGCACCAGCACCGCGCGCGCGGCGATTTCCACGATGCGCCCGAGATACATGACCATCACGCGCTCGCAGAGGCCCGCGACCACGGCCAAATTGTGGCTGATGAACAGGCTCGCGAGCCCGCGCTCGCGCCGGATGCGCGCCAGCAGATTGACGATCTGGCCCTGCACGGATACGTCCAGCGCGCTGACCGGTTCGTCGCAAACGACCAGCTGTGGATTCAAAATCAAAGCGCGGGCGATGACCGCGCGCTGCAACTGGCCGCCGCTCGCCTGGTGCGGATATCGATTCGAAAGCTCGGGGGGAAGGCCGACCTCGTCGAGCAACGCTGTGGCACACGCAGCCCGCTGTGACCGGGATAATTGCGGCTCGAGCGAGCGCAGCGGCTCGCCGACACTCTCGACGATTGTCATGCGCGGGTCGAGGCAGGCATGCGGATCCTGGAATACCAGCTGGAGTCCGCGCCGCAGTCCGCGGAATTCCTTCTTGCTGAGCTTATCAATGCGGCGGCCCTGCCAATGCACCTCGCCAGCGGCCAGCGGCACGAGCCCGAGGATCGCTCGTCCGAGCGTGGACTTGCCGCAACCCGATTCACCGACCAGGCCCAGCATCTCCCCGGACACAATTGTGAAGCTGACGTCATTGACCGCCGCCAGCTCGCGTCGCGGCCTGCCGGTCAACGCGTATCTGACGGTCACGCCGCGCAGGTCCAGCAAAACACTCATCGCTGCGCCTCATCCCGCGGAAAGTGGCAGGCGACGCCTGCCGCGCCCTGCATGATGAATGCGGGATCCTCACTGCGGCAGCGCGCCTGCCGATGCTCGCAGCGCGGCTCGAATCGGCAGCCCGGCAGGATCGTACCCGGGCGCGGCGGCGTGCCGGCGATGGTCCGCAATTCCGAGCCAGGAGGGTCATCAAGACTCGGTACGGCGGCGAGGAGTCCGGCGCTGTATGGGTGGCGGGGCCCCGCGAGGAAACGTGATGCCTCAGCAGACTCGACGATGCGCCCCGCATACATGACCGCGATGCGCTCCGCGAGACTTGATACCACGCCGAGGTCATGTGTCACGAGCAGCATCGCCATGCCAAGTTCACGACACAGGTCGGCGAGCAAGGCGACGATCCCAGCCTGCACGGTCACGTCGAGCGCGGTGGTCGGCTCGTCCGCGAACAGCAGCTGGGGACGCGGCATCAGCGCGGCCGCGATCGCGACGCGCTGGCGCATGTCGCCCGAAAGCTCGTGTGGGTAATCGGCAAGATGCCGTCGCGCCTCCGGCAGCCGTACGCGCTCGAGCATGCGCACCGCCTCGGAAAGCGCCGCCTGGTGCGTGATACCAGTCGCTGCAACAGCCGTTTCTGCGAGCTGTTCACCGATGCGCCGATGGGGCGTCAGGCTGCCTGCAGCATCCTGGAACACAAATCCGATTCCGCTGCCGCGGATCTGCGCCGCCGGATCGCCCGCACCCAGCAATTCCTTGCCGTCAAAGCGCACCGAACCGCTGGCGCGGCCATTGGCGGCGAGCAGCCCGGTGCAGGCCAGCAACAACTGGCTCTTGCCAGATCCAGATTCGCCCACAATCGCGACGCAACTCCGGCGTTCGACCGACAGGTCAACATGATCGACTGCGCGGATCGCGCCTGGTCCGTCGAAATCGACCGTCAGTCTGTTGATCTCGAGCAACGCCATCAGTGATCCCGCGGATCGAGGGCGTCGCGCAATCCGTCGCCCAGGAAGTTGAAGCAGAATACGAGCAGCACGAGGCAAGCCGCAGGCACGGCGAGAATCCACGTCGCCGTTTCCATTTCCACCGCACCGTCGGCGATCAGGTTGCCGAGACTCGCGAGCGGCTCCTGGATGCCGATGCCGAGGAAACTCAGGAAGCTCTCGACCAGGATCACCTGCGGCACGGTCAAGGTCGCAAAGACGATCACAGGCCCCAGCAGATTCGGAATGATGTGCCGGGTGACAATGCGCGCGGTCCCCGCGCCACCGACGATCGCCGCCTCCACGAATTCGCGCTCGCGCAATGCCAGCGCCTGGCCGCGCACGATGCGCGCCATGGTGAGCCAGCCGAACGCGCCGATCGCGATCAGGAGCGTCGCGGGGCTCCTTCCGAACACCACCGTCAGGATAATGACGAAGAAAACCTGTGGCAGTGCATATAGCACGTCCACAACGCGCATCATCAGCGCGTCCGTGCGACCGCGCAGGTAGCCGGCAACCGCACCCCAGCTGACCCCGAGTGCGAGGCTCACCAGGGTCGCAAGCAACGCGATGGCCATCGAGACCCGCAGTCCATACAGCGTGCGCACCAGCAGATCCCGGCCCAGCCGGTCGGTTCCGAGCCAATGCCCCGCAGCGGAGAACGGTGGGACAGCCATGTGTGCCCAGTCAATCTCGTCCTGGCGATAGTCGAGCAGCAATGGCCCGACCACGGCCGCCGCAACCATCAGTACGAGGATCGCGAGACTCGCGAGCGCCGCGCGATTGCCAGCCAGGCGATTCAGCGCATCGCGCCACAAACTGCCGCGACCACTCACGGGCGCCGCTCCCGCCGGATACGCGGATCGAGCCACGCGTAGACCAGGTCTGCCATAAGATTCAAGGTGATCATCAATGTCGCGTAGACGATGACCATACCCATGACCAGGGTGTAATCGCGATTGAGCGCGCCTTGCACGAGATGCCGTCCCATGCCCGGTAATCCGAAGATCGTTTCAACCACCAGCGAACCGGTCAGCACGGCCGCGACCGCGGGGCCCAGGTAACTGACGACCGGCAGCAGCGCGCCCGGCAGCGCGTGCAGCAACAGGATGCGGTGCGGCGGCAGACCGCGTGCGCGCGCGGCGCGGATCCAGGGTGCGCGCAAGACCTCAAGCAGGCTGCCGCGCGTGAGGCGCGCGAGATA
>JANPCY010000169.1:0-2520 GCA_031431175.1 Steroidobacteraceae bacterium
GATTTGTCTCTGCTCGGGACCCATCCTGATGCTGCTGGCACTGCTCGGGTGGGGCAAGGTCGGAAATCTGGTGCCCCACTCCATTGTGGTCGGCTTCAGCATCGGCATCGCGGTGACCATCGCCCTGACGCAGTTCGGCGAAGTCCTGGGGTTGAAGGCAGCCGTCAGCGGCGGGTTCTTCGCCAAGCTGCGGATCATCGGCGAGAACCTGCACCAAGCCAATGGCTCCGCGATGTTGCTCGCCCTGCTGACTTTCGTGATCGTCCGCTCCTTGTTGAAAGTGTCCATTTACATTCCGGCGCCGCTGCTTGCGCTCGGTGCGGGACTGCTGCTGTCCTCGACGATCTTGGTGGACGACGATCTGACGTTGATCCGGACGAAGTACGGCGAAATTCCTACGGACTTCCTGAAAATCACTCCGCCGACGCTGCCGTCGTGGAACCTAGCGGTCCTGGGCGATCTGGTCTTCTATTCGCTAGCGTTTGCCTTCGTTTGCGGTTTCGAGAGCCTGTTGGCGGCGCGGATGGGGGACCGACTGGCCGATAACCGAGGCACGCCGTACAACCCAAACAAGGAGTTTTGGGGGCAAGGGTTGATCCAGATGTTTGTGCCGCTCTTGAACGGGATGCCGCTCTCCGGGGCCTTGGCGCGGACGGCGACCAACATCAAGGTCGGCGCGGTGACGCCTCTGGCTGGGATCATGAAGTGCGTCTTCAAGCTGCTGCTCGTCTTCTTCCTGGCGCGCTATCTGGAACTTGTGCCGATGGCCTGTATCGGCGGCATCCTGCTCTGGGTCGCCTGCAATATGGTCAAACCCGCGGAAATTAGGCAGGTGTTTGCCCACAACTGGTTCCATGCCGGCCTAATGATTTACACAGCCGTGATGGTCATCATCACCGATTTCCTCACCGGCGTCCTTTCGGCGACCATCCTGTATGGCGCGCTGTTCAAGTTCCTGGACAGGCCAACGGCCGGCAAGGGCGAGACCGAGGTGTCGCGGTCGGTAACTGAGGCGGCCGAAAGAGACCCTGGGCGTACCTCAACTGACGGGCCAGTCACTGCGCGAAGCCAGATGACCCGCGCGGCTCACCCCTAAGGAGAATATGCATGCACCGTTACAGACACGTCATGGTCGGGCTGGCCTGCACAGATGGGGACATCGGACTGATTCAATACGCCGCAATGGTTGCCCACCTGGGGACCGCCAGCGAGGTCCGCTTCGTCCACGTGCTACCTAGCTCCGCCGGTCCCTCGGCCGCCCACGATCACGACCGCATCCTGGCCGAACTTCAAGCCGAGGTGCAGCCCCAACTCTGCGGCCTGCCCGAGACCGTCCAAGTGTCGTACGACGTGCTAACCGGGCCATTATTGGATCGTCTGCTGGCCTTCGTGGCCGAGCAGCAAGTGGACCTGCTGCTCGTGGGCCACGGGACGGGCTCCGCTGGCCGCAGGGCATTGGCTCGACGGTTGTCGATGAAAGCCCCCTGCTCCGTATGGATGGTGCCGGACGACTCCCAGGCCGCGATTCGCCGCATTCTTGTGCCGATCGACTTTTCCGAACACGCCGCGGACAGCCTGGGCGTGGCCACGTCGATGGCGCGGCTGAGCGGCCAGCCCGAGTGCCTGGCCCTGCACGTCTACTTCAACGAGGCGGTGATCACCTACGAGGGATACGACCAAGTGCTGCGTGGCCAAGAAGAGCAGGCGTATCGAAAATTCATCGCTCCGATCAACTGCCAAAGCGCGCAGGTCGTCCCGTTGTTCGAGGAGGGCGCCAACGTCGCGCACGTCGTCGGTCGGGTGGCGGAGCGGCAGGGAGCCGACCTGATCGTCATGGCCACGCGCGGCCGCAGCCGGTCCGCGGCCATCTTGCTTGGCAGCGTGACCGAGGAAGTGATCATCAACACCCGTGTACCGCTCCTGGTCGTGAAGCACTTCGGCGCTCGACTTGGCGTGCTCCAAGCGCTGCTGGACCGCCGGTTTCGCCAAAAAGGAGATCTGCATACGGATTGACGGCATCGCGGTACTGGTCGTCGCCGTCGAACGTTTTCTGAAGGTGATTCCACTTTAGCTCGCGGCTGTACATCAGCGAAATGTTACACCGGTGGAGGCAGCGGATCGGGCGCCGCCGGCAGCGTCGGACGAGTGTCACCAGGCAACTGCCGCCAAAGAACGAACAGTCCGCCGACGGTTGCCACTGCGCCGATCGCCAGCATTGGGACGGGTAAGATATTCGTCGCCTCCAATTCCTCGGCACTGTAACCCAGCGCAAGCGCCAGAGGCGTCATCAGAAAATTCGCCGAAAAATTCACTGTGGCGTGGCCTACGATTCCCGGAAGCAGCGAACCCGTCCGCAGGAATAGCCACGCGTAGAGCACGCCCACTGGCAGCGCAATGACCCCCTGCCAAGGGTTCAGATGAAAAACGGCGAATAGCAATGCGGAAGTCCACACCGCCGCCGTGACGGAATACCGGCCGAGGTATCCACGTAACACCAGTCCGCGAAAGAACAATTCCTCC
>JANPCY010000170.1:0-4596 GCA_031431175.1 Steroidobacteraceae bacterium
CATGAAGATGATGAACCAGATCGAGAGCGAGCGCGCCGGCAAGGTCGTCGCCGTGCTCGCAAAGAACGGCGAACCGGTCGAGTTCGGCCAGCCGCTGTTCGCGATCGAGTAATGGTTCCTTGATGCTCGACAAGATCGTCATCGCCAATCGCGGCGAGATCGCGCTGCGCATCCTGCGCGCCTGCCGCGAGCTGGGCATCAAGACGGTCGCGGTCCACTCGACCGCCGACCAGAATCTCAAGCACGTGCTGCTGGCCGACGAGACCGTCTGCATCGGGCCGCCAGCCTCCAGGGACAGCTACCTCAACATGCCGGCGATCATCAGCGCGGCAGAGGTGACCGACGCGGTCGCTATCCATCCCGGCTATGGCTTTCTGTCCGAGAACGCCGATTTTGCGGAACGCGTCGAGAATAGCGGCTTCGTATTCATCGGCCCGCGCAGCGAAACGATCCGCCTGCTGGGTGACAAGGTCTCCGCAATCCAGGTAATGAAACAGCATGGCGTGCCCTGCGTGCCAGGCTCTGACGGGCCACTGCCAGCGGACACCGACGAATGCTTCCGGATGGCGCGCAGCATCGGCTACCCGGTGATCATCAAGGCCTCGGGCGGCGGCGGCGGGCGCGGCATGCGCGTGGTGCACAGCGATGCGACGCTCGTCAACGCGATCAATGTCGCGAAGACCGAGGCCCAGGCGGCATTCGGCAACGATACGGTCTATATGGAGAAGTACCTCGAAAAGCCGCGCCACATCGAATTCCAGATCATCGGCGACAACTACGGCAATGTCGTGTCGCTCGGCGAGCGCGATTGCTCCTTGCAGCGCCGGCGCCAGAAGATCATCGAGGAAGCTCCCGCGCCCGGCATCACGCAGGCGCAGCGCGACGAAATGGGTGAACGCCTCACGACGGCCTGCGCTGGGGTGGGGTATCGCAGCGCCGGCACGCTGGAATTCCTCTACGAGGAGGGCCATTTCCAATTCATCGAGATGAACACGCGCGTGCAGGTTGAACACCCGATCACCGAGCAGGTAACCGGTATCGACATCGTCAAGCTGCAACTGCGCATCGCGGCCGGCGAGCCACTGCCGTTCCGGCAGCAGGACATCGTGCTGCGTGGCCATGCAATGGAATGTCGCATCAACGCCGAGGATCCGAAGACCTTCGCGCCGTCGCCCGGCCCGGTGCGGCTCTGGCATGCGCCGGGCGGGCCCGGCGTGCGCGTCGACAGTCATCTCTATTCCGGTTACTCGGTGCCGCCCTATTACGACTCGCTGATCGCGAAGCTGATTTCGTACGGCGATAGCCGCGATACCGCGATCGCCCGGATGAGGAATGCGTTGTCCGAAATGGTCGTTGAAGGCATCAAGACCAACGCGCCGTTACACCAGGAAATCTTCGGCCATTCCGCATTCAGGCAGGGTGGCCTGGACATTCACTATCTGGAACGCCGGCTCGGCCTCAAGTGACTGCAGTCGCCAGCCGATGCCTTTCCATCAGCTCGTAATAGAACTCGGGCCGGCGAATCCCGGACCAGCCGAGACCGCCTGCTTTGAGCTCGGCGCATTGTCCATATCGCTCGCCGATGCGGCGGATGATCCCGTGCTGGAGCCGGCGCCGGGCGAAACACCGCTGTGGCCGCAGATACGCATGCGCGCGCTGTACCCGGCCGATGCGGATCTCCGCATCGTCGCGGCGTCCTTGATGGCGGTTTTGGCCCTGCCTGCGGAAGCGATCCGGATTGAAGTAGTCGAGGATCGCGTCTGGGAGCGAGAATGGCTGAAGGACTTTCGACCCATGCGATTCGGCAGGCGCTTGTGGGTCTGCCCCGGTGGACAGCCGCCCGGCGAGCCCGATGCCATCGTGCTGGAACTCGATCCGGGTCTCGCATTTGGCACCGGTACGCATGCGACCACAGCCATGTGCCTGGAATGGCTGGACGGCTTCCCGCTCTCAGGCCTGCGTGTACTCGACTTCGGCTGCGGGTCCGGCATCCTTGCGCTCGCTGCGCTCAAGCTCGGCGCCGCGTTCGCATGTGCCGTCGATATCGATGCGCAGGCACTGATCGCCACCCGCGACAACGCGCGTCACAACGGCCTGCTCGCGCAGCTCGAAATCCGCGCATCCAGGGACCATTCGCCCGGACCATTCGACCTGGTACTTGCCAACATCCTCGCCGGCCCATTGCGACAACTGGCACCTGATCTGGCCAGGCTGTGCCCCGCCGGCACGCTGCTGTTGGCGGGCCTGCTCGATGCGCAGGCGGCGGAAGTGGCAGATGCCTATAGTCCGTGGTTTGATATCGAAACGGCGGCCCGACGTGATGGATGGATCGCCCTCATCGGCCACCGACGCGCGGAGTAGGCGTGTACACCCAATGCCCTGATTGCACGACGGTCTTTCGCGTCACTGCCGACGCGCTGCGCACGGCGCGGGGCAATGTGCGCTGCGGGGTCTGCTCGACCAGCTTCAATGCGCTCGAAAAACTGAGCGAAGAACCGTTTCGGGCTGGACCGGAGGCTGAATATGCTCCGGCCCCGCAAGTCACCATTACGGCGGAGGAGGTGCCGGCAATGGAGTCGCCGCACATGGCGGCCGCCGCGCCCACAGGCGAACTGCCACCATCGCCGACCATCGACCCGGGCGCGATCGCCGCTTCGCTCACGATCAGTCACCACGAACTCGCGCGCGCCGAAGAGTATCCGGGCCCGTTCGAGACATCCCGCATCTCGATACCGGACGAGATGCGCAGGGGTCTTGCGGAGGAAGCGGCCGCGAGCGCTATTGACGCGCCGGACTTCGCTGAGCCGGGTGCGGAAGAAAGCCCGCACCGCTGGCGCTGGGCCATGGGTACTGCGATCCTGATGCTCATGCTCGTCGCCCAGGTCGTGCATGGACAGCGCGACCAGCTGATCCACAGGCCCGGGATTGGCCAGCTGCTCGCGCAAATTTATTCGCTCGTCGGCTTGCCGTTGTCGGAGCCGACGGATCTTGCCTCCTATGAACTTCGCCAATGGGGCGCGGCGAGCGACGCGACGCAGGCCGGCCGCCTGCTGTTGCGCGCCAGCATCGTCAACCGGGCGGATTACGCCCAACCCTACCCGCTGCTGCGCCTGGCGTTGCAGGATCGCTTCGGCACGACGGTCGCAGTGCGCGACATCCAGCCGGTCGACTACCTGCCTGGGAGCGGCGCAGGAAACCTGCTGGAACCAGGACAGCGCGCGGATGCCGAGATCCGGATCGTGGATCCAGGCAAGGATGCGGTTGGATTCGAAATGGACGTCTGCCTGTCAATGCCCGACGGTGTGCGCTGCGCCAACCAGACCCCGCCGGCCACGCCATGAGAATCGGGCCCTATGCATTGGCGGCACCGCTCGCGCTTGCGCCGATGGCCGGCGTAACCGACCAGCCATTCCGCAAGCTGTGCCGGCGCATGGGTGCAGCCATCGCAGCCACCGAAATGGTGACCGCCGACGTGCGGCTCTGGAATACGTCCAAATCACGGAATCGGCTGGTCCATCGCGACGAACCGGAGCCGCGTATCGTGCAGATTGCGGGTGGCGAGCCCGGAATGATGGCTGACGCCGCCCTGCGAAACGTCGAGCTGGGCGCCCAGATCATCGACATCAATCTCGGTTGCCCGGCCAAGAAGGTCTGTAATCACGCAGCGGGCTCCGCATTGATGCGCGACGAACCGCTGGTGCGCGCAATTCTCACGCAGGTTGTCGCCGCGGCCGGCGTCCCGGTGACGCTCAAGATGCGCACCGGCTGGGATCACGGCAATCGCAATGCAGTGGCGATCGCGCGCCTGGCCGAGGATCTCGGTCTCGCAGCGCTCGCCGTGCACGGTCGGACCCGCGAGGATTTCTTCAACGGCGCCGCAGAATACGAAACTGTCGCTGCGGTCAAGCAGGCAGTCAGCATCCCCGTATTCGTGAATGGCGACATAGATTGTCCCGCCAAGGCATTGAAGGTGCTGGCACAAACAGGCGCCGATGGCGTAATGATCGGCCGCGCGGCCCAGGGCCGGCCGTGGATTTTCAGGGAAGTGCTTGCAGCGATGTCCGGAACGTCGGTGGCGCCGCCTTCGCTCGCCGAGGTCCGTGTTATCATGATTTCGCACCTAGAGGCCCTGTACTCGTTCTACGGCGAGTTACAAGGTGTCCGCGTGGCGCGCAAGCATCTCGGTTGGTATTGCCGGCTGCACAGGGAAGTCGGACACTTGCCACTCGAGCTGTTGACGACCGGAAGCGCAAGAGAGCAGCTGTCGCTCGCGGGCGCATTCCTGTCAGGCTTCATCGGGCAGACCGCCCGCGCGGCCTGACCGATAAACACGAAGACAGGCGGGGACAAGTTGGCAATGACCGCGAAGACCAGGGCGCAGGCGCCGCGCCGTCCATTCTATTCCCGACCGCCCAACGGCCATGCGCGTGAAATTCCACTGCGCAACCATACCGAGCAGGCCCTCAGCAGCTATTTCGACAGCCTGAACGGCCACTGGCCGGGCCGCTTGTACGACCTAGTCATGCGCGAAGTCGAATTGCCGCTATTCCAGGCGGTCATGGACTACGCGGAAGGCAACCAGAGCCGCGCGGCGAC
>JANPCY010000171.1:0-5211 GCA_031431175.1 Steroidobacteraceae bacterium
GGCGCCGCGACCAGGCTGCCGCTGACGCCGTGATTCGAGATCGTGAATGTGCCGCCGCGCAGGTCAGCCGGCGTCAGCCGGTCATCGCGGGCGCGTGCCACCAGCTCCCCAAGACTTGCGGCGATTCCGTGCAGGTCGAGACTCGCGACATTCCGGATCACCGGGACGACCAGGCCGCGGCCTTCCAACGCGGTCGCGACACCGATGTCGATCCGCTCGTTCAGCAGCAGTGCCTCATCGGTCCAACGGCCATTGGCTTCGGGCACGGCGCGAATGGCGTCCACGCAAGCCGCGACGAAATAGGCGGTCAGCGTCAGCGAGGCGCCGCGCTTTTCAAAGTCCGGCCTGTGCGCCGCGCGATGGGCAAGCACGGCCGGCATATCCGCCTCGAAAACAGTCGTCACATGCGGCGCTGTCTGCAGCAGGCTCTCGACCATGTGCGCAGCGATGCGGCGGCGCATCGGCGTGTGCGGCACGCGTCGGTCGCCGTCGGGCTCGGCGACCGCTGCGGGCTGAGCGGCCTTCGCCGCTGGTGCCGCAGCTCGAGCGGCAGCCGCCAGCACATCGTCGACGGTGATCCGGCCGCCCTCGCCGCTGGCCTTGACCGCATCGGCATCGAGCCCATGCTCGGCAAGCAGCCGGCGAACGGCGGGGCTCATGCGATCAGACGACGCCCGGCGGCCCGCGGTCACGGCTGCCCGCAATTCGGGCGCCGCTGTCGGAGCAACGACGCCAGCAGGAGCATTGGACGCCGATACGGAACCGGCCGCCGTGGGCGCGACGCGCCCAAGCAGTGCACCGGGTTCCACATCCGTGCCTTCAGCGGCCACAATTTCATGCAGGACGCCATCAGCCGGCGCGGGCACCTCGACCGTGACCTTATCGGTTTCGATCTCGACCAACGGTTCGTGCCGCTTGACGGTTTCGCCAACAGCTTTCAGCCAGCGCAGCACCTGCGAGCGCGTGCCTTCCGCCTGATCAACCGGCAACAGGACATCGATCGTCGTGGACATCGCTCAGGCGCTCGCGATGCGGCGCATTGCCGCGACGATGCATTTTACGGAAGGCAGAACGGAATCGAGCAATATGGGACTGTGCGGGCTCGGCACGTCCGGCATCGCGAGTCGTTCGATCGCCGCGTCGAGATCGAAGAACGCGCGTTCGGCGATGACCGCGGCGATCTCGGCGCCAAAACCGGCCGTGATAGTGTCCTCGTGCACGATCAGGCAGCGCCGTGTCTTCGCGACCGATGCCAGCACGGCCTCGCGGTCCCAGGGCGACAGCGTACGCAGGTCAAGCAAGTCAATATCGATGCCGGATTCGCTGACGGCCTGCTCGCAGCGCTCCACCATCGCGCCCCAGCTGACCACCGTGAGTTCAGAGCCCCTGCGCAGCGCGCGCGCGACGCCGAATGGCAGCATGAAATCGTTGCCGGGATACGGGCGTCTTGCCGCCGCGCCATCGAGCAGGGAGCGATGCTCGAAAAAAACGACCGGATCATTGCCGCGCAACGCGGTTCGCAAGAGGCCCACCGCGTCCTCGGCATTGGACGGCATCACGAGCCGCCAGCCGGTCGCGTGCAGGAATTCCGCTTCATTGCACTGGCTGTGCCAGGGATCACCGCACTTGAAGAAGCCGCCCGGCATCCGCACCACCATCGGTGCGGCGAAGCGGTTGGCAGTGCGCCAGCGCATCGTGCCGCAATCATGCAGTTGCTCCGCGGCAGGTTCCGCGTACTTGCGAAACTGGATTTCAGGAACCGGCATGAGGCCCGCGAGCGCCATGCCGACTGCGCGGCCGATGATGCCCTCCTCCGACAGGCTGGTATCGAAGACGCGCTGCTCGCCGAATCGCTCCTGGAGACCCAGCGTCGCTGCGTGCACGCCGCCCTTGCGCCCGACGTCCTCGCCGAACACCAGCACGCGCGGATTGATTTCGAGCTCGTGCTCCAGTGTCCGGCGGATCGCCGTCAGCATGTTGATCCGCGGCCCGTCCAGCCGCGGAATATCGCTGCCAACAGCTGGCAGCACGCCATCAGCCAGCATCCCGCCCTGCCTTTGCAGTTCGAGCGAACCGTCATCCCGACTTTCGGTGAATGCGAAGCGTGTCACTGCAGCCATTGCGGCCGCCGGCCGGGCCTCGATGCGCGCGAGGGCGGCCTCGACTTCCGCCTGCGCCTCCATTTCGAGTGCCTTCCACACGGCCTCTGCCACGATTCGAGGGACGATTTGCCCACGCAGCCGCCGCAGCGGATCGCGTGCCTGCTCGGCGGCCACTTCCTCTGATGATTTGTATGCCTGCGTGTCCTGCCCTGAATGCCCCGACAGGCGCGGCACGGTCAGGCGCAGCAGCACCGGTCCTTCGCCTGTGCGCACCGCGGCAACCGATTTTTCGATCAGCGCCGCGGCAGCGCCGGGATCCGAACCGTCGCCATTGAATATCTGCAGATTGCGGAATGAGGCCAGATTCGCGGCAATGTCGCCGCCCGGTGTCTGGCGGTCAGACTTGACCGAAATGCCATAACCATTGTCTTCGATAAAATACAGGAGCGGAAGTCGCTCCGTCGTCGCGATATTGAGCGAAGCCCAGAATCCATTGGTCGCTATGGATGCATCGCCGCCGTGGGCCACCGCGATGCTGCCCGCGAACTGCAGGTCGCCCAGCACACGCGCGCGGTAAACGAGCGCCTGCGCCCAGCCGGTCGCGGGCGTGTACTGCGTACCGACTCCGCCACAGGCCGGCAACATGCAGGGTCCCTGGCGATTCGGCAGGTTGATGACCGCCCCGATGTCCCGCCCTGCCGACATGCCCTGGGCGCGCATCATCGAGGATGCGAGCGCTTCCTCGGCGGATAGTCCGAGTGCGAGTGCCAGTGGCCTTGAACGGTAATAGGGCGCGATGGCGTCGCGCGCACCGGTCAGATGCGGGGCCAGCAGGGCCTGCGTAAGCTCATGCCCCCGTGCGGAGAACTGGTAGAGCACCTTGCGCTCCGGCACCAACCGGGTCTCTTCGAGCCGGTCGAGCGCCCTCGACAAGAACGCAATTCGCAGCACACGGCGCCAGTCAACGTTCGGCATGGAATCGGTCTGCATTGGCTTTGGTGCGCTAGCGGGCATTGGGGGTAACTCCGGGCCCGATGCGACCCGTGTCATCGTACTCATGCATCCGGGGCGTATTTGGCCAATTTCGCGTGCCAGCGGAGGAAGTTTAGTGATAATCTCTAACTATTGAAAGATTTTAAGTGTTTATCACCAAATGAATCCTATCGACCGTACGGACATGAAAATCCTCGAGCAGTTGCAGCGCGACGGCCGCCTCAGTCACGTCGAGCTCGCAGAACGCGTGGGGCTCTCGCCGACGCCCTGCTCACGACGCGTCCGGCGCCTGGAACAAACCGGCATCATCCGTGGTTATGCCGCTATCCTCGATCCGAAGCGCGTGGGCCAGAGCGTGGCGGCCTATGTTCAAATCAAGCTCGAACGCCACACCGACGATGTCATTGAGCAATTCCGGCGCACGCTCGAAGAGCGGCCCGAAGTGGTCGCAGCGCACGCGATGACCGGCGAAATGGACTTCCTGCTGCAGGTCGTGGTGCCGGATCTCGATGCCCTGGGGCGGTTCACGCTGCACCAACTCCTGAAGCTGCCCGGAGTGCGCGACGTGCGCTCGAGCCTCGTGCTTGAGACCCTGAAAGCCAGCGCGCCCGTGCCGATCGGGCCGTAAATCACTGCCCTGCTGGAACTGTCCTGCCGGCCCGACGGTCATTGTCCGGTAGGTTAGAATCGCCGTACGCCACGGAGACCGAGTCATGATGAGGAAGACGATCGCGTTCGCCGCCCTGATGGCCTGCCTGGCCGCAGGGAGTGCACAGGCGACCTGCATCTATCCACGGGCACCCGAGCACATCCCGGACGGCAAGACCGCGAGCTACGATGAAATGGTCGCCGGGCAGCAGGCCGTGAAGCAGTTCGATGCGGACATGACCGCCTACAATGCCTGCCTCGACATGGAAATGCTCTCGTTTGAACAAAGCGGCTTGTACGACGAGAATCGCCTCGTGGAATTGCGTGCCATGCAAGCCAAGAAGAACAACGCGGCCGTCGATGAGGTGCAGGCGGTTGCCGACCGGTTCAACGAGCAGCTGCGTATCTTCAAGGCCCGTGACAAGCAAGACTGACCGCGTGGCCTGATGCTGACCCCCGCCGAGGCTGATGCGGCGATCGCCGCCCACCTCAGGCAGTTCCCGGAAGAGGTGCTGTCGCTGCCGGCCTGTGCGGGCCGGGTGCTGCGCCAGGACATCCATGCAGAGCGCGATGCGCCGCCATTCGACCGCGTGGCGATGGATGGCATCGCGATCGCGAGTGCCGCATTTCAGAACGGCCGGCGCGAGTTTCGCATCGCGGCCATGCAGGCCGCGGGCCAGGCGCCGGTTTCACTCGAATCGCCGGACGCTTGCATCGAGGTCATGACCGGCGCATCGCTGCCTTCCGGTTGCGATACTGTCGTGCCGGTCGAGCGCATCAGCGTCGCGGTCGGTATCGCGACGATCGACGCGGCGTTTGTACCGGATCGGTGGATGCACGTGCACCGTCGCGCCGCCGACGCGCGCGCCGGGGACCGTTTGCTCAGCACCGGGACGCGCCTCGGCGGGCCGGAGCTTGCGATCGCAGCCTCCGCAGGTCAAGCAATGCTCAAGGTCGCGCGCCTGCCGCGCATCGCGGTGATCTCGACCGGCGACGAACTCGTCGAGCCCGGTCTGCCGGTGCTGGATCACCAGGTGCGGCGCTCGAATTCCTATGGCCTGGCGGCGGCATTGCGACTCGCGGGTTTTCCATCCACGACAGACCTGCATCTTCCGGATCAACGGCCCCTGCTGGTCGAGCGGCTGGCCCAGGAAGTCGGCCGCCACGAGGTGTTGGTGCTGAGCGGCGGGGTCTCCGCCGGCCGCCATGACCACGTGCCAGGGGTGCTTGCCGAAATCGGCGTGCGCCGCGTCTTCCATCAGGTCTCGCAGCGCCCGGGCCGGCCGCTGTGGTTTGGCGTGAATGACCGGGGAGTCATGGTATTCGCCTTGCCGGGCAATCCGGTTTCGGTACTGGTCTGCCTCGCGCGCTATGTCATATCGGCACTGCTGTCCGCGGCCGGCGCAGGGGCTGTGCCCCACCCTGACCTCTAGATTACGTCCGTCGTGATTGGCGAACGCGGCGGCCG
>JANPCY010000172.1:0-9193 GCA_031431175.1 Steroidobacteraceae bacterium
ATCTACCATCCGGTCGGAACCTGCCGGATGGGCCACGACGAGCTGGCGGTGGTCGATCCTTGGCTCAGGATCCGGGGCCTGGAGGCGCTTTCCGTCGTGGATGCGTCGGTGATGCCTGCGCTCGTGGGCGGTAATACCAATGCGCCGACCATCATGATCGCGGAAAAAGCGGCGGAACGACTCGCGGCCTGAGGCCGCGCTAAGCTGCCACGGGCGCAATCACAGGGGAGCTACCTCCATTTCCGATCGTCGCCGTTCGGGTCGTTTCGCCGCTGCTGTCTCGTCGATGCTGTCCGCGCCAGCCGTCGTGGTGGGCGCGGGTCTCGCTATTGCACTGTCCACTGCGCCATACGCGCAGGCGCAGGAAACCGCCTCGCAGCTATCCGGTTATGTCATCGATGCAGATGGCAAGCCGATCGTCGGCGCGAAGGTGACGATCGTGCACGTGCCATCGGGCACCAAAGCCAATGTGACGACGAACGCATCCGGCCAATTCTCGGCGCCCGGCCTCAGGGTCGGGGGCCCTTACCGCGTCTCGGCAGAGGCCGAGGGCATGCAGGAATCCAGCGTCGAGGACCTGTATGCGCAGCTCGCGCAGCGCAGCTCCGTGACACTGGTCGCCCAGCCGATCGCGCAACTGGCGGGCGTCCAAGTCGCCGGCGCGTCGCAGCGCGACGTGACGATTGGCGCCGGCAGCCGGTTCCGCTCGCAGGACGTCCGCACGTTGCCGTCCATCAGCCGCGATATCAAGGACATCATGCGCCTCGATCCAAAGGCCTGGATCGACCCCACCAACTCCGACGCACTGGAAATCGCAGGTGTCAACAACCGCTACAACAGCATCACGATCGACGGTGTGCGCCAGAGCGACGACTTCGGCCTGAACAACAATGGCTATCCGACCCAGCGCAGCCCGTTGTCGGTCGAGGCGATCCAGGACGTATCCATCCTGATCGCGCCATTCTCGGTCGAATACGGCATGTTCCGCGGCTCCACGATCAATGTCGTGACCAGGTCCGGCACCAATGATTTCAGCGGGTCGGCGTACTACTACAAGGGCAGCGACGACTGGGCGGGCGATCGCAGCGAGGACCAGGACCTGGCATTCAGGTTCGACGAGGAAACCGTGGGTGGCGCGTTTGGCGGCCCGATCATGAAGGACAAGATGTTCTTGTTCCTGAGTTACGAAAAACTCGACCGCACTGCGCCACAGGAATTCGGGCCGGCAGGATCCGGATTCCCGGTCGAGGTCGCCGGCGTCACCCAAGGCGATTATGACGAGGTCATCCGGATCACTCAGGACGTCTACGGTTTCAACCCAGGCGAGCGCGATGTACTGCCCGAAAAGGACGAGAAGACCTTCGGAAAGCTGGACTGGAACCTCAGCGATACGCAACGCGCCTCACTCTCGTACCAGCACACCGAGGGCAACGAGATCATCACTGTCAACAACAGCGCATCGAGGAACTTCGTCAGCACCCCTTCGAACTGGTACAACCGCGCGATCACGATGGATGCGATGTCCTTGCAGTCGTTCTCCAACTGGAACGAGTGGTTCTCGACAGAAATTAAGCTGGCGCGCAAGGAAGTCGAGGTCCGGCAGGATTCCCTGTTCGGCACCGAATTTTCCGAGATGCAGATTACGAGTCCGGCGATTCTTGACGATCCATTGACAGCGGCGAATGACGCCAAGCCGGCCGGCACGATATTTGTCGGGCCGGACGAGAGCCGTCACGCGAACTTTCTGAGCAACGACCTCGACGCCATCAAACTCAAGGGCATTTTCTTCCTCGATGACCACACGCTCCTGGTGGGCTACGAGCGGGAGATGCTCGATATCTTCAATATTTTCCTGGCGCGCAGCAGCGGCCAGTATTTCTTCGCGGACATCGCAGCCTATGAAAATCGGAATGCGGCGTCGCTCATCTATCAAAACGCGTATACGAACGTCAAGGCGGACGGAGCCGCCGCATTTGGCTACGACGTCGACTCGTTCTTCGTCCAGGACGAGTGGCAGATCACGCCGGATCTGAAGCTAGAGGCGGGCGTGCGGCTCGACAAGTATTCAGGCGACGACCAGCCCAACCTGAACACGAACTTCGCGAGCCGCTATGGATATGCGAACACGGAGACGCTGGACGGCCGCGACCTGGTCATGCCGCGCATCGGCTTCAGCTGGCAGTGGCGCCCGGAAACGACGATCTACGGCGGTTGGGGCCTGTTCGGCGGCGGCTCGCCGAATGTCTGGGTCTCGAACAGTTTTTCGCTGGATGGCGTCACCGTCGTGCAACAGACGATCGATTCCAGTTCGACGCCGGCACTGCAGGCTGGCCTGTCAAACGTTGACGGCTTCGACATTTATCAGCCGATCCTGGATAACCACGTACTGCTGCGCGGCGACGGCCTGGTCAATGCCGTCGACCCTGATTTCGAGATTCCATCCCAGTACCGCTGGAATCTGGGCATGAAGCGTAACCTGCCCTGGGACATCCAGTGGACAGCGGATGTGGTTCTGTCCCGGGTCAAGGACGAAGTACTTTGGAAGGATCTGCGCCTGGTGCAGACCGGCACGGCACCGGACGGCCGGCCGCGTTATACCTCGCGCGACGATTTTTCACCCTGCAATCCTACCGAGACGCCGCCGTGCCCGCGGCCATCTGGCCAGGATCTGCTGCTGACCAACACGCACCAGGGCAGTGGCACGGTCTTCGCGACGGATTTTTCGAAGACCTGGCGTGCGAGTGCCGGGCGCTTCGATGCCTATCTGGGCTATGGGTACCAGGACATCAGGGACGTGAATTCCGGCACCAGTTCGACGGCCTTGTCAAACCATGACAGCTATGCGGTCAGGGATATCAACGACCCGAAACTCTCAACCTCGAACTACGAGATCGAGCACCAGTTCAAGGGCCTGTTCAGCTGGCGTAAGGCACTGCAAGGCGACAACGAGACCGGCGTGACGTTGGTGGCCGAGCGCCGCTCGGGCCGTCCATACAGCTTCACATTCAGCCACCCCCCCTTCCCCGCGTCGTCATCGAACGTGTGGGGCGATTCAAGCCAGCAGTCGCGCCAGCACCAATTGTTCTACGTGCCGGCGAATGCGACCGACGTCATTTACGAAGGGCAGTGCACAGACGTCGAAGTGAACGTGGTGACTGGCTGCACATCCGCGGTCAGCTTCAGTTCAGCCAATGCGGCAGCGGCGGCATTTGCAGCTGCGACGGAGGCGTTCATTCATTCCGAGGGTCTCGAGCGTTACCGCGGCATGATCGTTCCGCGCAATTCTGGCCGCAGCCCCTGGGTGACGAGCCTTGACCTGCGCCTGACCCAGGAAATTGCGATCTGGCGCAAGGCACGCGGCGTCGTGTCACTCGACATCGAGAACCTCGCCAATCTGATCAACAACGACTGGGGCCGGGTCAGCCAGGTGAGCTTCATTTATGTGGCGCCCGTACTCGACGTGAATCGCATCGCGACGACCGGGTGCCCCGGTGGTGCAGACTCCTGCTATGTCTACCGGCCGGGCGCCGGCCAGACGGGCCCGACGGCGCCGGTGACTTCGCTCACGGCGCTGAACTCCGTATGGCGGGTCCAGCTGGGTCTGCGCTTCGAGTTCTGAGCAGCGATTCCGGGATCAGGGCGGGGCGGGCCCGCCGCGGCTTGCTAGACTGTTGCGATGAAGCCTTTGCCGGAAGCGGGCCGGCAGTGCGCCAGCGCCGTGCTGATGATCCGGCCGGCGCGCTTTGGCGCGAATCCCGAAACCGCGGCGTCGAATCGCTTCCAGCAGGGCGGTACTGCCCAGGATGCGCCGCTTGCTGCGCGACGCGAATTCGAAGGGCTAGTCTTGCAGCTTTCAAACTCAGGTGTCGCAGTCCATGTTGCGGATGACAGTCCGCAGCCGGTCAAGCCGGATGCCTGTTTTCCGAACAACTGGGTCAGTTTCCACGAGGACGGTAGCGTCGTGCTGTACCCGCTGATGGCCGCGAGCCGGCGCGCGGAGCGGCGCGAACAACCGATTGTGCTGCTGCAGTCGGCGGGTTTTAAAATTTCGCGCACCATCGACCTGACTGATTGGGAAGGGCGCGGCGAGTATCTCGAGGGCACGGGCAGTCTGGTGCTGGATCACTGCCACCGCATCGCTTATGCCTGCTGGTCGCCGCGCACGACGCCAGGCGTACTCGGGGATTTTGCATCGCGGCTTGGCTACCGCGTCGTCAGCTTCGGTGCGCAGGGTCCGGGCGGCCAGGCGATCTATCACACGAATGTGATGATGGCGATCGGCGAACAGTTCGCATTGTTGTGCCCCGAGGCGATCCCCGATCCCGAGGAGCGCGCAACTATCCTGCGCACGCTCGAGCATTCGGGTCACGAACCGATCGCGATCAGCGTTGCGCAAATGAATGGTTTCGCCGGAAACCTGCTCGCGCTGAAGTCAGGAAACGGTGAGCCGCTGATCGCGATGTCCGCCGCCGCCTGGGATTGCCTGGCGCCTGGCGAACATCGCGCGCTCGAGCGCCACGGCACAATCGTGACTGCGCCGATCCCGACGATCGAGCGGCACGGCGGTGGCAGCGTGCGCTGCATGATTGCGGAAGTCTTCCTGTCGCACTGAGCGCTCCGCCCGCGATGCTAGAATCGGGCTGCCGAATGCAGGAGGCAGCCGGATTGCTGGAACTCGGCCTCAAGACTTTGATTGCCTATCTGCTCGGTTCGCTGATGGGCGCGCTGCTCGTGGGCGCCGCGCGCGGCGTCGATATCCGCGAACTGGGCAGTGGCAATGCCGGCGGCACGAATGCGCTTCGCACCCGGGGATTCTGGTTTGCTGCAGGAGTCGTGGTCATCGATATCGGCAAGGGCTTGGTGGCCGCCGGATGGCTGCCGGACTGGAATATTCCCGGAATTGCCAGCGATCCTGGCGTCAGTCGCGATTGGCTCGCTGCGACCTGCGCGGCGGCTGTGGTGACAGGCCATGTGTGGCCGCTGTACCACGAGTTCCGCGGCGGCAAGGGCGGCGCAACGCTGGTCGGCGCCCTGCTCGTGCTGGCACCGGTCGTCGTGCCGGTGGCCATCACGGGCTGGTTGCTGATCATCCTGCTGACCGGATATGTCGGGCTCGCAACGGTGATCGCGGCTGCCATGGTGCCGATTGCCCTGTGGCTCTGCGGCCTGCAGTCGCCGCCCTTGCTCGTATTTGCGATGGCGATGGCTGCATTCCTGGTGTCGACGCACCGCAGCAATATCGGGCGCATGAAGGGCGGCACCGAGCCGCGCTTGACCAGCCTGTGGCTGCTGCGGCCGCGGATTCCACGCCCGTGACGAGGCGCGGCGCATTGTTGCGCCTGCTCGCCGACGGTGAGTTGCATTCGGGCGAGGAACTGGCGGCCCGGCTTGCGATTTCCCGCGCGGCCGTCTGGAAACATCTGCAATTGCTCGACGACTGGGGCATCGAACTGCATGCGACGCCGGGGCGCGGTTATCAGCTCCGCGAACCGCTCGAGCTGCTCGATGCCGACGCGATCCGCATGGTGCTGCCGCAGTGGGTCGCGGGCCGTCTGCGGAATCTCGGGGTCTACGAGGAACTCGTGTCGACCAGCGACCATCTGCTCGCGGTCGCCGAGCTGCCGGCGGGGCGATTCGACGCCTGCCTGGCGGAATTCCAGAGTGCGGGCCGCGGCCGGCGCGGCCGGCGCTGGCTCGCGCCCTTTGCTTCGGGCTTGTGCCTTTCGGTCAACTGGAGTTTTCGCGACGCACCGTCGGCGCTCAGCGCGCTCTCGCTCGCGGCGGGCGTCGCGATCCTGCGTGCGCTGCGGCGGCTGAACATCCATGGACTCGCGCTCAAGTGGCCGAACGACATCGTCCACGGCCGGCGCAAGCTGGGCGGCATCCTGATCGACATGCGTGGCGAGGCCGCGGGGCCCGCCTATGTCGTCGTCGGTGCCGGTATCAATGTCCACCTGCCGCAAGGCCTGCGCGCGGAGCTGCAGGCCGACGGCATCGAAGCGGCCGGGCTGGTGGAACTCCTGGACAAACCGCTCGGCCGCAACGCACTGGCGGCCTCGCTGGTGAATGAGATTGCGCTCGCGCTCGAGGAATTCGGGGCGCGCGGCCTTTCGGGTTTCATGGATGAATGGCAAAGCGCCGATGACCTGATCGATCAGCCGGTGCGCGTGCTGCAGGGTGCCGAGACAGTCGAGGGATTGGCGCGCGGCATCGATGCCGATGGCGCGCTGCTGGTTGATGTCGGTGGCGCGCGGCGGCGTATCCTGTCCGGTGAAGTAACGGTCAGGGCGTTGCGATGATTCTGCCTAGCGCATAGATTGATCACCGATGCGGGTCATCTTCGCACTGCTCGTGCTTGCCAATGTTGCCTGGTTCGCCTGGACGCATTGGGTAGACCGGCCCGCCGAAGATGCGGCGCCTGCCAGGGTCGACGCGCCACAGCTGGTGCTCGCTCGCGAAGCGCCTGCAACGGAAGCAGCAGCCCGTCCGCCCATCCGGCCTGCGGAGAATTGCTTGAGCCTGGGACCATTCAGCGACCTGACCGATGCGGCGCGGGCCTCGACGCTGCTGCGCGATAACGGCCTGCAACCGCATCAGCGGGCCGGCAAGGGCGTGGTCTGGAAAGGCTACTGGGTGTCGCTCGAGCAGGTGCCGGATCGCGCTTCCGCCGACGGCATCATTGAGCGGCTGCGACGATTCGGCATCGGCGACGCTTACTCCATGCCCGACGAGGGTCGACAGATCACGATTTCACTCGGTCTCTTCACTGAACGCCAGCGCGCCCTGCGACGCATGGACGAGGTCAAGGCGCTGGGTTTCGAGCCGCTGATGGCCGAGCGTGAGCGCAGCGGCACTGTCTACTGGATCGACGTGGATGTGGAGGCGCCCGCAAAGCTGCCGGACGCGGCGCTGCTCAACGGTGACGGTGGCAGCATCCTTCGGCTCGAGGTCCAGCCTTGCGACGCCGCAGCCAGCACCAGTCGCCCGGTGCCTGATCTGGCGCAAGGCAAGGTGCTGCCCGGCTAGAATATGGCTCGATGCCGGCGTAGCTCAGCTGGTAGAGCAGTGGTTTTGTAAACCTCAGGTCGGGGGTTCGAGTCCCTCCGCCGGCACCATTCCGATCAGGAGACCGCATGGCGCGCATCGCGGTAGGCGGCTTTCAGCACGAAACCAACACTTTCGCGCAGCTCGAAACCGGGCTCGCGCAATTCATCGAGCCGGATGCCTGGCCGGGCCTGGTGCGCGGGCTCGAGATGCTCGAAGCGATCGCGGGCATTAATCTTCCCGCCGCAGGTTTCGTCAGCGAGGCCAGCGCGCTGGGGCACCGGATCGTGCCACTCCTGTGGTGCGCGGCTCAGCCCGCCGGCCGCGTCACGCGTGAGGCCTTTGAGACCATCAGCGCCCTGCTGCTGGCGCGCCTCGCCGATGCCGGGCCCTGCAACGCGGTCTATCTCGACCTGCACGGCGCCATGGTGGCGGAGCATCTCGACGACGCGGACGGAGAGTTGTTGCGCCGCGTGCGCACAGCCGTCGGGCCCTCCGTGCCGGTCGTCGCCAGTCTCGATTTTCACGCCAACATTTCGCCGCCGATGGTGGCGGCTGCCGATGCCTTGCCCTGCTATCGCAGCTATCCGCACGTGGACATGGCCGAAACCGGCGCGCGCGCGGCGATGATCCTGCACCGGATGTTGACGAGGCCGGTCGTTGCGCGTGCGCACCGTGCATTGCCCTTCCTGATGCCATTGACTTCGCAATGCACGCTGATCGAACCGCTTGCGTCGCTGATGCCGCTGGCCGCGAAGCTGGAAGCTGAACAGGTCCTGTCGCTGTGCCTCGCACCGGGCTTTCCGCTGGCCGATGTCGAGGACTGCGGCCCGACGGTCATCGGCTGCGGCTGGGATGCAATGGCGGTCAATCGCGCCGCGGGCGAACTGCATGCGGCGGTGCTTGCGCGCGAATCGGAGTTTGCACTTGAGTTGGTCTCTATCGACGAAGCGATCACCGCTGCGCGCGGCGTATCGTCATCGGCTCGCGGGCCGCTGGTGCTTGCCGATACCCAGGACAACCCGGGTGCGGGTGGCAACGCCGATACGACCTCGCTGCTCAAGGCCCTGGTCGCCGCGAACCTGCCCGGCACCGTGACCGGGATCTTCTGGGACGCAGAAAGCGTCGCGCGGGCGCATGCGGCAGGCGAGGGCGCGACCGTCGAACTGGCAATCGGCGCCGCGAGCGGTTTCCCCGGCGAGACGCCGCTGGTCGCCAGGGCGCGCGTGCTGCAACTGGGTGACGGGCGCTTCATCGGGACGGGCCCCTTTTATCGCGGTGGACGCTTCGAACTCGGCTCGATGGCCCGGGTCGGCATCGGCTCCGTAGAGGTCTTGATGGCGAGCCGCAAGCAGCAGGCCGCCGACCAGGCGATGTTCCGGCATCTGGGCTCGGAACCGGCGCGGGCCCGGGTCCTTCAGCTCAAGAGTTCCGTGCATTTCCGCGCAGATTTCGGCCCGCTGGCCGACCGGGTCCTGGTGGTCGAAGCGCCGGGCCCGAATGTCGCCGACCCGGCCCGGTTGCCATTTACGAAGCTGCCAGCCGTCCGGCGCCGGCGCCCGATGGGACGCTGATTGCGGTACCGGGGGGGGCTGCGACTATACTCGGGGAAGCCTGCGAGAAATAACCAGGCAGTGGGCGGGAATCACAGGGGGAAGCCATGAGCGACAAGCAGTCAGTCGGCGGCGTTACCTACCAGAACGTCGGCAAGGAATACTTCGAAAAACGCGGCCTGCGGCGCTACGCACGCGTCTGGTCGCTATGGGCCCTGGGCGTCGGGGCGGTGATCTCAGGTCACTACTCGGGCTGGAACTTTGGCCTGGCGCACGGCTTCGGCGGCATGCTGATCGCGCTGTTCATCATCGCGGCCATGTACTGGGGGCTGATCTACAGCCTGGCCGAGATGTCACCCGCCCTACCGCATACCGGCGCGGCCTACTCCTTTGCGCGCAGCGCCATGGGCCCCTGGGGCGGCATGGTTACCGGGCTTGCCGAGAGCATCGAGTACATTCTGACGCCGGCCGTCATCGTTTTCTTCATCGGCTCATACATGTCGGCGATCTTCGAGACCCCGGACAAAAAGCAGCCGGTGTGGTGGGTCGGTACCTACCTCGTGTTCCTCTACATGAACCTGCTAGGCGTCGAGTTG
>JANPCY010000173.1:0-11544 GCA_031431175.1 Steroidobacteraceae bacterium
CAATGGCGCAAGACGCCTCTCTCCAGGAGGTCAACGAGACCGCCACCAAGCGCGAAAGCAGCGTGCAGGACCTTGCTGTATCGGTGACCGCTATCAGTGGCGAAATGATTACGGACCTGCAGATAGTGAACGTTCGCGATCTGGACAAGACGGTTCCAGGTTTGAAGGTCCGATTCGTGGGTGCTGACCCTACGATCATCTTGCGTGGTGCGGGTGCGGCCGGTACCAACGACATTGCTGTGCCAATTTATGTCGATGGTCTGTACCGCCCACATGCCGGTCAGGCGCTGGCAAGTTATCTTGATCTTGAGCGCGTAGAAGTTCTCAGAGGCCCGCAGGGCACCTTGTTTGGTCGCAATACGTTTGGCGGCCTAGTCAACATCATTGCCAAAAAGCCCGACCCGGCGAAGTTCGACTATGGTCTCGGAGCGACGTTTGGTGACTATTCGCAACGCAAGCTTGAAGGATTCGTCAACCTGCCGATGGGTGACATGATTGCGCTGCGGGTTGCTGCAAGCGACACCTTCCGTGACCCGGTCATCACGAACTCCTATAACAATCGTGCCGGCATGAGGGACGAGGACAATACTTACGCTCGTGCCCAGCTCAGATTTGTACCGACAGACAGCTTTGATGTGACGCTCTCGGCAACCTACTGGAAGGACAGATCGAACGGCAATGCTGATTACGCGGGCGTTGTACTTGGCATTCCGATCAATCCAGTTACCGGCCTGACCGATGGCGTCGATGGCGTGATGCAACTTCGTCAGGGCCGGCTGCCCGGTACGGAATTCGATTCCTGGCCCGGGTCTGGCGGTCGCAACCAGGCGGGCGTGTGGGGTCAGGATCCGGCCGCCGATACCAGTCCCGATGTGTACGACATATCCAATGACTTCACCCCACTGCGTCGCATTGATGAAACCTCATTCAGTGCGCTGATCAACTGGGACTTCGGTCTTGTGGCCTTGCGCGCAAACTTCGGTGTTTTCGATTACGAGGAGTCCCGCCTGACCGATTCTGATCTTTCACCCAACCCTTCGAGTTGGGCTACGCGAAATCCCGGAGTGACCCCGGCTAACGCGACCGGTCCAGGCTACTGGCAACAGTGTTGGGATGGCCCATTCTGCGGTTTGGCAGCAGGGCAGCGCATCAATTCCAAGGCGGTCCAGGCAGATATCAACCTGAACTCCAGTGGCGATGGACCATTGCAATGGACGCTTGGCTATTTCCTTTATGACGATTCCGGGAACGGCGATAACAGCAGCGAGTTTGTCTGGGGTTATACCGATGCCGCAGCTCCGCAAAACGTCACGTGGGCACACTGGCTTTACCAGGCCAATGGCGGCACCAAGTCGACAGCCATCTATGGACAGGCCGAGTATTCATTCACGGAGAAGACGCGGGTCACTGCAGGCGCGCGCGAATCCACGGATAAGCGAAACTTTTTCAACAAGTACGTTGACTGGGGTCCGTCAGTACATGGATTCGGCGCGGGCTACTACTCCGCGCACCTTGTCGATCCCGGCAGCCGATTTGCGCCATGGCCAGTATACGTCGAAACGCAGGACAGTATTGACGGCAGGCAGACGGGCAAGGCGTCACATACCGACTGGAAGGTCGCGGTCCAGCATGACCTGGCCGATGACATGATGCTTTATGGGTCTGCAGCTACAGGCTACATCGCCGGCGCCATCGAGGGTGGTGGCAGTACGGACCTTACCGCCCCGAACGAGGTTGACTCGTATGAAATCGGCATGAAGAGCACGATTCTCGATGGAAGAATGCGCCTGAACATCGCTGCTTACTACAATGATTATAAAGGTCTGACGACCACTTCATTCGTCGCGCAAGGGCAGACCATTGTTTCCGTCAGTTCAGTCGGCGGCACCATGACATCGCAGGGCCTGGAGCTTGAGATGAGCTGGGCACCTACAGATGCCCTAAATATCATTGCAGGCCTTTCCCTTAACGACTCCAAGCTCGATAAGTTTGGCAGGAGCGTCCTCAGCAGGGTATTCAGGGACGGTGGTGATTCCGAAATTCGCCCTCCATCACTTCCAGTCGGTGATCCCTGCGATCAGACCTGCTCACAGGTCTATGTGCTTGACGGCAAGACACCGCAGTTCTCGCCCGACTACACCTTGGCGCTCGACGTGACCTACGGCATTGAATTGGGTAACGCCGGTCGCTTGGTGCCCGGTCTTTATCTGTATTACTCGGATGATTACAAAACCAACAACATCGACTATTTCTTCGCCAAGCAGGATGCATTTGCCGCGCTGGATCTGCGTGCGACCTGGTATTCGAAGAGCATGCCGCTCTCAGTTCAGGCCTTCATCAAGAATGCCACCGACGAGGTCGTCCAGGTGGGCGGTGACCAGTTCAGCCAAGGTCGCGCCGTCGCTGACTTTAATGACCCCCGCACCTGGGGCATCCGTATGGCTTACAATTTCTGATCGCGCAGGCAGACGCGGGGTGGAGGCGACTCCACCCCGCTCGCCAAGAAAAAGGCCTCGTCATAGTGTGCGAGGCTTTTATATCAAGGCACCGAGATTGCCGCGTGCACGCGTTAATGATGGCAGACGAACCACACAGGCTCTTGGAAAGCGGCCATTGGGCGCAGCAGGCCGGCGAGCTGGCACGGGCAGAGCGCCTGTACCTGCAGGTGCTCGATCTGGAATCTGGCAATATTCACGCGCTCAATCTGCTGGGCATGCTCTCCGTCAATTCATTTCGGCCCCGTGAAGCTGTCGGGTACCTGACGCGTGCATTGAGCATCCACTACGACGATCCGCAATCCCATGCAAACATTGCGCTGGCCTACAAAGATCAGGGCAACACAAAGTTAGCGGTCCGCCATTTTCGAGAGTCGATCAGGCTAAATCCGGACAACCCGGTCGTCCACAACAATCTCGGCAATGTACTGCGACTTCTGGAGCAGCCACAGGCAGCGATACGTAGTTATGAGAGCGCGCTGAAATTGCAGCGCGATTTTGCGGAATGCTGGAGCAATCTTGCAGCTGCATTGAACGAAGCCGGGGAGTTCGAACCTGGATTGCGGGCGGTCGGCAAGGCGTTGCAACTGGATCCAGGGCTTGCACAAGCCTGGAACAACAAGGGTGACATTCTTTTCAGCCAGGCAAGGTATTCGGATGCGCTCGAGTGTTACATCAAGGCCACCGAGCTAAGCCCGAAGTATTCCGCGGCGCTAATCAACATGGCCAGAGTTCAACGGGACATGAATGCGCCGGACGATGCAGTGGAAACTTTGGGAAAGGTGCTGACAATTGAGCCTCGGAATCCGCAGGCCCATCAAGTCATGGGAGTCTTGCGCGAGCAAATGGGTGACCGTGAGAGTGCAGCCAATTGCTTTCAAGCTGCCATAGACGTCGCACCCGAAATGACCGTCGCGCATTACTACCTTGCACAAGTCAAGGGGCGCAAGAGCACGGATCAGGAGTTCGCGGCAATGCTCACACTTTGGGACGATGAGGATCTGACGCCCCATAACAGGATGTACCTGGCATTTGGCTTGTCACGTGTGTACGAGCAGCGCGGGCGGCACGATGAAGCATTCGCATACCTTGCAGAAGGCAATCGGATAAAGGCGGAGGCCAGACCGTACGATGACGAGGAAACCGCGAGATACATCGAATCCATTGCCGCACAGGCTGAAGCGGCTATTGCACGCTTCGGTATCGGCAATGGGTCCCGGGATTCGCGTCCCGTTTTTGTCCTCGGCATGCCCCGTTCGGGAACCAGTTTGACGGAGCAGATACTCGCCAGCCACAGCGAAGTAGCGGGTGCTGGTGAGTTGAGCTACGCCTACGACACCGTACATCGGATCCGGGACATGACGGGCAAGGCGTTCCCTGAAAACATGGAAATGCTGTCTGCGGAGCAATTCCGGGCGCTGGGTGAATACTACATTTCGCGTCATTCAGCCGAAGACCTGGCATTACGCTATTTGGTGGACAAGACGCCGCTGAATTTCCAGTACATTGGCGTGCTTGGCCTAGCATTGCCGCGGGCGCGATTCATCCACTGTCATCGCGAGCCAGTTGCCAACTGCTTTGCGATCCATCGCATGCCCTTCGATGACAAGCAGACCTACGCGCACGATCTCTCCGCACTGGGAAAGTATTACACCCGCTACTGGAATCTGATGCGCCGGTGGAAAACACTGTTTCCGGATCGGATCCTGGATGTCTGTTATGAAGACACGGTCGCAGATATCGAGCGACAGAGCCGTCGCATGCTGGAATTCCTCGGGCTGCCGTTTGAGGATGCGGTACTGAAGTTCTATGCGAACCGGCGCCTGGTGAAAACTCCCAGTGCCAGTCAGGTCCGGGAACCGATTTACAGCGACTCAATTAAGGCCTGGAAGAGGTACGAGAAGCACCTGGCTCCATTGGTTGAGAATCTGAAGGTAATTGCTGATGTGTGAGTTCGGATCATGATGGAGCGATTTCGCGCCGCAGCTCCGCTTGAGCGTCGTCACATGCCGTCCGATTACGCGATTTCGCTCGCGTCCTATACCGGGCGAGGTACGCCGCATGAAAGGCGCATACCCGACGACTTTGGTCCTGCCCAGTCCTTGCGCGGCTTCGAGCCGACTTACCGCAACATCATCGACTACATCGTACGAATCACCTACCGCATCTGGGAGAGCCGCGACGTTGGTTATATTCGCGATACCTACCATGTGGACTCCCAGGTGTTTGATGATTACGGCCTGCAACGCAGTGCCGAGAAAATCGTGCGAGACACGACCCACACAACAGGAGCATTTTCGGATATCAAGCTGATCGCCGATGAAATCGTATGGGCGGGCGACGACGAGACCGGATTTCACACCTCGCATCGCACGATCATCCGCGGCACAAATGACGGTGACAGCAAGTACGGTCCCGCCACCAACCGGTACGTAGACGTCTGGTGTATTGCCAACTGCGTGTCGTTGAAGAACAAGATCTTCCTCGAGCATGTTCTGTACAACAATTCCAGCCTGTTCCTGCAGCTCGGATTCGACCTGAAGGAGATGGCCGTCAAACTGGCCCGCTCGCGACCGGTTGGTTGGTCGGATAGCCTCGAGAACTGGGATGCGCTGCGTGCCGCTGCCCGGCCGCGTCGGCCGCTCTCCGAGTCATCGCCCGTCGATGGCTTTGACGTCGATGCGTTCACCAGAACCAGCATGGACAGTGTCTGGAATCGCCGCGATTTCGTGACGCTCGATTCGACGCACAATGCAGACTTTTCATTCCACGGGCCCACCGGGCGCGCATTCAATGGCCGTGCAGCCTATCGCAACTTTGTGTCAGAAATGACGAACGCATTTCCGGATCTCGCCGTGCAGGTCGACGAGGTTTACTGGATGGGTAACAACGCCGATGGTTACTTGACATCGGAGCGCTGGAGCGCAACGGCAACGCATAGTGGCAACGGGTTGTACGGTATCGCCAGCGGCAGGCCGGTTCGAATCTGGGGTATCACGCAGCACAAGATCGTCGACGGCAGGATTGCCGAAGAATGGACGGTCTTCAATGAGCTCGATCTCATGATGCAGATCACATGACGGATTATCAGGAACAGAAAGCGCTGGTCCGGCGCTACTACGATGAACTGGACGCCACTCCGCCTGGCGCGCTCAAGGCCATCATTGACCGCTACGTCAGCGCCGATTACCTGTGGCGCGGCGTGCATCCGTTCAATGAGCTGACGAACACCGAAGAAATCGCCGACAGCGTCTGGAGGCCGCTGCGCGAGGCGGTCGCACCGATTCAGCGGCGTCATGACATCTTCATGGCCGGCAGCAACGAGATCGACGGCACGGACTGGGTCATCAGCATGGGCCATCTCATGGGGCTCTTCGACAAGCCATGGCTCGGCATTCCGGCAACTGGAAGAATGGCTTTCCTGCGTTATGCGGAATTCCATAGGATCACGAACGGCCGGATCAGCTCGACGGGTTTCTTCTGCGACATTATCGGCCTGATGAAACAGGCGGGTCTGGTGCCGCTGCCGGCGCAGACGGGCGCCGAACTCCTCGTCCCCGGGCCACGGACGCATGACGGACTGATGTTCCAGCGACAGGACCCGGCGGAGTCGCAGGAGACACTCGACCTGGTGAATCGAATGTGCGACGACCTGGTGCACGCAGAAGGATTCCAGGCACCATCGGGACTCCTGCAGCGAACCTGGCACGAGGACATGATCTGGTTCGGGCCGAGCGGCATCGGTTCGACGTATACGATCGAGCGTTACCAGGCGCAGCACCAGGGCCCGTTCAGGGCCGGCTTGTCGAATATCGTCTTCAATGGCCATGTCTGCCGGTTCTCCGAGGGCAATTACGCGGGCTGGTTCGGCTGGCCGAACCTGACCATGAACTCGTCCGGTGGCTTCATGGGCCTGCCTGCATCCGGGAAAAAGCTCAACATGCGCGTCGTCGACATGTACCGTCGCGAAGGCGACAAGCTCGCCGAGAACTGGATCTTGATCGATATGCTTTACTGGATGATCCAGCAGGACGTCGATGTGCTCGACCGTATGCGTTCGATAGTTCGTGCGTAAGAACTTATCGGGCACACCCAAGAGGCGGGCTGACGAACTGACTCGCGCCGAGCAGTGGTTCATTTATGCGCTCCTGCTGCTGAGCAGCCTCGCCTATAATTATCAATTTTTGCTGATCGACTACGTTCGGCCCTTCTTCGTTGCGCATTTAGATTGGACTTTGCGAGATACGGCTCTGCTCTATGCATTTCAGGGAGCCGGGGTAATCATCGGTTCGGTGCTATCCGCATGGCTCGTTGCGCGTTCCAGCTCGCGGACGGTCCTGCTCGGATCGGCACTTGCGATGACGGCCTTTTCTTGCATTGGCCTGTGGACGGCCGACAGTCAGATCTGGCGTGGTCTCCGCTTTCTTGTCGGCATCGCTATGGCGGCTTCGTACGTTTCATCAACGACCATGCTGGCAAACTTCTTCCCGCCGCGGATCAGGGGGCGGTTGCTGTCAGCAAACGCTGCCATGTTTGCTGTGGCGCTTCTCGTGATTGGTACCCTCGGCGCGACCCTGGGCGACGACGGATGGCGAGGATTGATCTGGATCGGCGCCGCGGCACCCTTGGTGGTGTTCGCATGCGCCGCGCTCTTTCTTCCAGACGATCGCGAGTTCTGCGTATTTGCTGATCAGGAGGTCTCCAGCGACCCCAATACCCGGACAGGTAGCTGGCGGGAGATGTTTGGCGGACGTTACCTTAAGGTTACGCTGGCGTGCCTTTTTCTGGCCGGTCTGAATTTCAGTGGCTATCAGTTCTACAGTGGCTTCATCACGACGTACCTTCAAACGGTCCGGCACTTCGATGCGACGCTGACCGGCGTGTTCGTCACGGCTGACGGCATTGGAGCACTTATCGGAAGCATTCTTTGGGGCTTCGCAGCCGATCGATTTGGCCGTCGCCTCAACGCCGTGGGTTTTCTGCTTGCCGCAATTTTCATTGTCCTTTATCTGCTGGCGCCGGCGGAGAAGCTGCTGCTTTATGCGTTGGAACTGGGATACGCGATCTCTCTCGCCTGCACATATTGCTGGGGCGCGTACTTTGCGGAACTCTTTCCCGTACGGCTCCGTCCGATGGGATCATCACTCTTCCACGGCGGCCATGTACTCTCGCTGTTTGCACCCTTGATCGTCACGACCGTCGCCCAAGGGCATTCTTTAGTGCTCGGTATGGCGCTGGCGCCGCTGACTTTTCTGGCTGCCGCCATCTTGTGGTGGCAGCTGCCGGAGACGCTGCGCACGAGTTCCCTGTACAAGGGCTATTCGCCAGAACCGGCACCCCCTGCCACAGACCGGGAATGATTGGATCGCCGATCACGAGTTCGATTCATGGAATGCGCTCGATCAACACCGGCAACGCGGGGGACGCGTCGCCAATCGTGTACGCGTGTTTGACGGCTCGTACCGCCTGCCGCGCGGCATCCGCAGTTGCAGCATGCACTCGCGCAAGCGGCGTCCCGGCCCGCATCGGCTGTGTGAGTGACGCCAGCCGGTCCAGACCCACGGCGGGATCCACCGCCTGTCCAGGCGCTGTGCGACCACCGCCAAGCGCGACTACCACAAAACCCAGCGCGCGAGTGTCGATCGCGCTGACGAATCCGTCCCGTGATGCCGGCACGTCCACGATGACCGGTGCCGTTGCCAGATAGCGATCAGGCCGCTCCATGAAATCCGCAGGCCCGCCGAGACACGCGACCATGCGTGCAAATCGTTCGGCGGCAGTACCGCTTGCCAGCGAATTCGTCAGTGCGGCCCGCGCCGCATCCGCGCTGGCCGCGAGTCCGCCCAGCACCATGACCTCGATACCGAGCGCGAGCGTGACTTCCATGAGTCGGGAATCGGCCGGCTCCCCGCGCAGCATCCTGAGTGTCTCCTGCAATTCCAGTGCATTGCCCGCGGAACGCGCGAGTGGTTCGGACATGTCGGTCAGGAGAGCACAGGCACGCAGGCCCGCCTCGGCCGCGGTATCGATCATTCGTGTTGCCAGCTCGCGGCCACGATTCGGGTCGGTCATGACGGCGCCATTGCCGGTCTTGACATCGAGCACGAGCGCATCGAGCCCCGCCGCCAGCTTCTTGGAGAGGATCGACGCGACGATCAGCGGGATGCAGTCGACGGTCGCCGTGACATCGCGGATTGCATAGAGGCGCCGGTCGGCCGGCGCGATTCGTTCGCCCGGACCGATGATCGCAACGCCGGCCTTGCGCAGTGTGCGACGCAGGAGTTCTGGCTCCGGCTGCGAACAATATCCCGGAATCGCTTCCAGCTTGTCGACCGTGCCGCCGGTGTGCGCGAGCCCACGGCCGGCAATCATCGGCACCCAGGCGCCGCAGGCAGCCAGCATCGGGGCGAGCGCGAGTGACACCAGATCGCCGATACCACCGGTCGAATGCTTGTCGAGTACCGGCCCCGGCAGGGATTCATTGCGCCAGTCGAAGATTTCCCCGCTGTCGCGCATCGCGAGTGTGAGGCCGGCGCATTCGGCGGGTGTCATGCCGCGGAAATAGACCGCCATCGCGAGTGCAGCGACCTGTGCGTCCGCCAGGCTGCCGTCGGCCATGCCGCGCACCAGCGCACGCAGATCGTCGGCACCGAGCGTCTCACCGTCGCGCTTGCGGCGGATCGCTTCCTGCGGCAACCACGTCGTTGGCGCGGCGGTCATGCGAGCACAGCACGCAGTTCCGCGAGCAGCACGCTCGCGCCAATGCGAAATCGCGCCGGCGACGCCCAGCCGCCGCCCAGAATCTCGTCGGCAAGCGCGAGGTAGCGGCCCGCATCGGCCATCGTCCGCACGCCGCCTGCGGCCTTGAAGCCGGCCCTGCCGCCGCTTTCGTGGATGCATTCGAGCATCGTGCGGGCGGCCGCGGGCGTCGCGCCGATTTTCGCCTTGCCGGTCGAGGTCTTGATGAAATCGGCCCCCGCCCCCAGCGCCGCAAACGAGATCTCGCGAATCAGCAGCGGATCGCCGAGTTCGCCCGTCTCGAGTATCGCCTTCAGGATTTTCCTGCCGCAGATCGACTTGCACTCCTGCAGCATCAGCGCTCCGCCCTCGCGGTCGCCGCCGAGATAGGCGCGCCACGGAAACACGATGTCAATCTCGTCCGCGCCGGCGGCGAGCGCCCTCCGCGCCTCCCGCAACACCCGGGAAACGTCATTGCTGCCGTCCGGAAAATTCACGACGGTCGCGACTGCCACATCGGTCGCTCGCCGCGAATCCAGAACCCTGCGCGCAGTTTCGACGTGTTCGGGATATACGCAGACAGCGGCCGGGTGCCCGCCGTCCACCGCGGCCTCGCACAGACTGATGATCGCCTCGGGGGTGTCGTCCTCGCCGAGGCTCGTGAGGTCGAGAGCCGCAAGGATGCGTGCCGCCATCGCCCGGTCGGTACCGTTCATCGCGGCGGCTGGATGGCTGGAAGAGAAAAGGCGAATGGCAGCAACTCGTCGATCGTCACCGTGCGAATCTTGTCCGCTTGCCATGGGAAATGGATTGGCACGGCGCCGCTCGTGGCGAATTCACGGATTCGCTGCCGGCATCCGCCACAGGGCGAGCATGCAAGTGTCCGGCCATCGGGATCCGTCGCCCAGACCGCGATCTCGGCGATCCGAAATCCGGCGCCTTCGGACTGCACACCGGCAGCGATCGCGCTCGTCTCCGCGCAGTTGCCGAGCGGATAGGCCGCGTTTTCGACATTGGTGCCCAGATACACAGCACCGCTTGTTGCGCGAATCGCGGCGCCGACACGGATTCCGGAGTACGGCGCATGCGACTGCCGGCAACAGCCGCGCGCCGCGGCGATCAGCGAATCTTGGGTGTCCGTCATTCCTCGCCGATCTTAGCGCGACGCTCCATCAGATAGTGCGTCACGCTTCCGGCCAGCATGGCCGGCACGAAAATCATCGCGTCGCGCAGACCACCTGCGAGCCCGACGAGCGCGGGACCGGGGCAGAAACCGACGAGTCCCCAGCCAACGCCGAATATCGCAGCACCAAGCAATAACTGGCGATCGATGGCGGTTGCTGCAGGCAATTGAAAGCCGGCCGCGAGGACGGGCTGCGGCAATCGCAGCACCAGGCGAAACGCAATCGCGGTGACCGCGACCGCGCCTGCCAGCACGAATGCCAACTGCGGATTGAACTCGCCGGCCAGATCCAGGAAGCCCAGCACCACGAAACGGTCCGTCATCCCCGAGATCGCGAGCCCCAGGCCGAACAGCGCCCCCGAAAAAAACGCCGCGAGCACGGTCGATTTCATGCCAGCGCACCGATCAGGTGGCGCATGACGAAGACCGTCGCCATTGCGGTGGCCATGAAGCTGAGCACGGCTGCCAGGGATCGCCACGACAACCGCCCGAGGCCGCAGACACCGTGCCCGCTGGTGCAGCCGCCGCCCATGCGCGTGCCAAAGCCGACCAACAGCCCGGCGAGCAGCAATATCAGCGTCGAACCGGTTTGTAGGCGCGCAGGTGCGTATGGCAGGAATTGCATCGCGATCCCGCCCGCCGCCATCAGGCCGAGCAGAAAGGCCGCGCGCCAGGCGCGATCGGAGCGCGGCGCAGTGCCGAGACCATTCACGATTCCGCTGATGCCCGCAATACGGCCGATGGACCACAACAGCAGCGTCGCCGAGAGACCGATCAGCGCGCCGCCCAACAGACCCTGTGCCCAACTGCCCACGTACCTGCCTCAGTCTGCGCCGGTTGTCAGCGCGGGATCCACCAGCCCGGCGACGGCTTGCGCGATCCGTTCGGGATCGCCCTCCGCCAAATTCGTCAGCACCATGACACTGAGGTCACGATCAATGTAGCGCGAGATCTGTGCCCGGAATCCCTGCCACGAGCCGCCGTGCTCGATATTGCGCCAGCCGTGCTGCTCGCTGATAGACCAGCCGAAGCCGTAGGGATATTGGCTGCCATCATTCAGCTTGACCGGGGTCCACGCCTGATCCAGCTGTTCGCGCGAAAGAACGGTTGCCGATCGCAGTCCCTGAT
>JANPCY010000174.1:0-5633 GCA_031431175.1 Steroidobacteraceae bacterium
GCTGCCGCATCGCTACCCGCTGCTGCTGGTTGACCGGGTCATCGAATGCGTGCCAGGCAAGCGCATCCACGCGATCAAGAATGTCACGATCAACGAGCCATTCTTCCCGGGGCACTTTCCGTATCGGCCGGTCATGCCGGGGGTCATGATCCTCGAGGCGCTCGCGCAGGCCGCGGGCATCCTGGCGTTCAAGACGGCAGGGGTTGTGCCGGACGAGCACACACGCTTTTACTTCGTCGGAATCGACAAGGCACGGTTCCGGCGCCCGGTCGAGCCGGGTGACCAGCTGATTCTCAAGGCCACACTCGAACGCGCCATGCGCGGCATCTGGAAATTCTCGACGGTCGCCGAAGTCGGCGGGGAGGAAGTCGCCTCGGCCATCATGATGGTTGCGCCGGAGGTCAAGGCGTGATCGACGCGCGCGCCATCATTGCACCGGATGCCATGCTCGGCGAGGGTGTCGAGGTCGGCGCTTATACGGTCATCGGCGCCGGGGTCCGCATCGGCGCGGGCAGCTGGATCGGGCCGCACGCCGTCATCAATGGGCCGACAACACTCGGCCTCGAAAACAAGGTTTTCCAGTTCGCGTCGATCGGTGATGCGCCGCAGGACAAGAAGTACCGCGGCGAGCCGACCCGGCTCGATGTCGGCGACCGCAATGTGTTCAGGGAATTCTGCTCGGTCAATCGCGGCACGGCCGGGGGTCGCGGTGTCACGAAAATCGGCGATGACAACCTGTTCATGGCTTATTCGCATGTGGCGCACGATTGCATTGTCGGCAGCAACTGCGTGATGTCGAACTGCACCGCGCTTGCAGGGCATGTCGAGCTCGGCGATTGGGTGATATTGTCGGGCTACGCCGGCGTCCACCAGTTCTGCAAGGTCGGCGCGCACTCGTTTCTGGGCAACAATGCCGCGGTCACCCGCGACGTTCCGCCCTACCTGCTGGTCGCCGGCACGCCGGCGGAACCGAAGGGTGTCAACAGCGAGGGTCTCAAGCGACGTGGCTTTAGCCCGCAACAGATCACCAATATCCGCGCTGCCTACCGGCTGCTGTACCGCTCCGGGCTGAAGCTCGCGGCCGCGACCGAGCAACTGCAGGTGCTCGCGGCGGAGCAGCCGGAACTGCTGCCATTCGTGCAATTCCTGGCGGTCAGCGCACGCAGCATCGTGCGCTGATGGCCCTCGCAAAAGCGCTGACGATCGGTCTGGTCGCCGGCGAGTCATCCGGTGACAATCTCGGTGCGGCACTGATCAGGGCGATCCGCGAACGAGCACCTGGCACGCGCTTCGCCGGCGTTGCCGGTCCCGCGATGGTAGCCGAGGGTTGCGAAGCCTGGGCGCCAGCCGATGAGCTCGCAGTCATGGGCCTGTTCGAGGTCCTGCATCATCTGCCGCGGCTGATGCGCCTGCGCCGCAAGCTGCGCGGCCGTTTCCTGACCGAGCAGCCCGACGTGTTCGTCGGGATCGATGCACCGGAATTCAATCTGAACCTGGCCCAGGCGTTGCATGCGGCGGGCGTGCGCACGGTTCAGTACGTGAGTCCGCAAGTCTGGGCCTGGCGGCAGGGCCGGGCGCGCCGCATGGCGGGCTTTCTCGATCTGGTTCTGTGCCTGCTGCCGTTCGAGCCGCAAATCTATGACCGGGCCGGCCTGCGCGCAATGTTTGTCGGGCACCCGCTTGCAGACCAGTTGCCGCTGCTGCCGGATCGCGCAGCCGCGCGCGCAAGTCTCGGCCAGCCCGCCGAATGCCAGATTGTGGCGGTGCTGCCAGGCAGTCGCGTGGGGGAAGTTGCGCGCCTGGCTGACGATTTCGCCGGGGCGATTGCCTGGCTGGCAGGGCGTCGCCCCGGACTTCGTTTCGTCGCGCCGATGACGAATGCAGGGACCAGATCATTGTTTGAGCAGGCATTGGCACGCTGTTCGCCGGGCGTGCAGGTGCAGATCATCGAGGGACGCTCGCAGACCGCGGTGACGGCCGCCGACGCGGTACTGGTCGCTTCCGGAACGGCGACGCTCGAGACGCTGCTCTGCAAGCGGCCGATGGTCGTTGCCTATCGGCTTGGCTGGATGACGGCCCTGGCTTTGCGGTCGCTGCGACTGTTGAAGGCGCCCTTCTTTGCGCAACCAAATCTCCTGGCGGGGCGGCTGGTGGTGCCGGAGCTGGCCCAGGGTGAGGTCAGGCCCGAAAGTTTGGGCCGTGAGATCGAACGCTGGCTGGACCAGCCGGCGGAGGTCGCAGCACTCACCGAGCAGTTCACTGCCATTCATCGCCAGTTGCGGGCCGGAGCCAGCGCGCGGGCAGCCGAGGCCATCCTTGAGTTGGCCCGGGGACCCGGCAGGTGAGCGCAATCCGGGGGGCATCACCGGAGCGCGGCCTGGTGGCCGGCGTCGATGAAGCCGGCAGGGGGCCCCTGGCGGGGCCGGTCGTGGCCGCCGCCGTGATTCTCGATCCTGCCCGGCCGGTCGCGGGCTTGCGGGATTCCAAGGAACTGAACGAGCCGACCCGCACCCGGCTTGCGGCCGAAATTCGCGGAAAGGCGCTGGCGTGGGCCATCGGCTGGTCGGATGCGGGCGAGATCGACGTGCTGGACGTTTTGCAGGCGAGCTTGCTGGCAATGCGCCGGGCCTTGCAGGGGCTCGCCGTGGTACCGGGCCATGTGCGTGTCGATGGCAACCGCTGCCCCTCGGTATTGATGCTCGGGTTTCCCTGCAGTGTCGAGGCGATCATCGGCGGCGATGCGCGGATTGCCGAGATCAGCGCCGCGTCGATCCTCGCCAAGACCAGCCGTGACGCCTGGATGGCCCGTGTGGCGATGGTCTACCCGGGCTACGATTTCGAGCGCCACAAGGGTTACCCAACGCCGCAGCACTTGCGCCTGCTCGCCGAGCGTGGACCCTGCCGCCTGCACCGGCAGAGCTTCGCGCCGCTAAGATCGCTCCATGCGCCGAGTTGACGCCAGGGAATCGAGCCCGCCATTCGTTCACTTGCGGCTCCATACCGAGTTTTCGCTGGTGGACGGCATCGTGCGGGTGCCCGCACTGATGCAGGCCGTGGTCGAGGCAGGCATGCCCGCGGTTGCGCTGACCGACCACAGCAACCTGTTCGCGATGGTCAAATTTTACCGTGAAGCGCAACGGCAGGGCGTCAAGCCCGTCATCGGCGTCGATGTCTGGCTGCGCGAGGAAGGGGACCGCGCTGAACCGGTCCGGTTGACCCTGCTCGCGCAGAACCTTGCCGGTTATCGCAACCTGACGAGGCTGGTGTCACGAAGCTATCTGGAGGGCCAGGACCGCGGCCGGCCGCTGCTGGAGCGGGCCTGGCTCGACAAGCTCACGACTGCCGGCCTCATCGCGCTTTCGGGGGCAGGGGAAGGAGACATCGGCCGGGCCCTGGCATCCGCCCGCAGCGAGGAAGCACGGGGCCTGCTCGCCGCGTGGCTCGCACTCTTCGGTGACCGCTATTACCTCGAGATCCAGCGCACCGGCCGCCCCGGCGAGGATGAGCATGTCGCCGCGGTGCTCGCGCTGGTGGCCGAGATGCCGGCGCCAATCGTCGCGACCAATGACGTGCGATTCCTCACCCGCGACGAATTTGAGGCACACGAGGCCAGGGTCTGCATCCATGACGGCGCGCGGCTCGACGATCCGGGCCGGCCGCGCCGCTACACGCCGGAGCAGTACCTGAAAAGCCCCGCTGAAATGGCGGAGCTGTTTGCCGACCTGCCGGAAGCGCTTGCGAACAGCGTCGAAATTGCGCGGCGCTGCTCGCTGGTGTTGACACTGGGCCGGAGTTTCCTGCCTGCCTTCGAGGTGCCGGACGGTTCCTCGGTGACCGAGTACCTGCGCGTGCTGGCCGAGCAGGGGCTCGGCATGCGGCTCGCCGCGCTTGCCGCGGAACCCGCGCTGGTGATCCGGCCGGTCGAGCAAACGCGCTACCGCCAGCGGCTCGCGGAAGAGTTACGGGTCATCTGCGAAATGGGTTTCGAGGGCTATTTCCTGGTCGTTGCCGACTTTATCCGCTGGGCGCGCGGGCAGGGAATTCCGGTGGGGCCGGGCCGCGGATCGGGTGCAGGCTCGCTGGTCGCGTGGTCGCTCGCGATCACGGATCTTGATCCGTTGCAGCACGACCTGCTGTTCGAGCGATTCCTGAATCCGGAACGTGTCTCGATGCCGGATTTCGACATCGATTTCTGCATGGCGCGCCGCGACCAGGTGATCGACTACGTTGCGGAACGCTACGGGCGCGATCGTGTCTCGCAGATCATCACATTCGGGTCGCTGGCGGCACGCGCGGTCGTGCGCGATGTCGGGCGGGTGCTCGGTCATCCCTACGGCTTTGTCGACAGCGTCGCGAAACTGATCCCGTTCGAGCTCGGGATCACGCTCGCCGAAGCGCTCGAAAAGGAGCCGGAGCTCGCACGGCGCTACCGTGCCGAGGATGAAGTCCGCGACCTGATCGATCTCGCGCAGCAGCTGGAGGGCCTCGCGCGCAATGCCGGTACGCATGCGGGCGGTGTCGTGATTGCACCGTCGGTGCTGACCGATTTCAGCCCGCTCTATCGCGAGCAGGGCGCGGGCAGCGTGGTCACGCAATTCGACAAGGACGACGTCGAGCAGATCGGGCTCGTCAAATTCGACTTCCTGGGCCTGCGGACCCTGACGATCATCGACTGGACGGTCAAGCTCGTGAATGCGGAGCGTGCCAGGGCTCGCGAGCCGCTGCTGGATATCACGCGACTGCCGCTCAATGACGCGGACACCTACCGGATGCTGAAGTCCTGCCGGACCACCGCCATCTTCCAGCTCGAGTCGCGTGGCATGAAGGACCTGGTGCGCAAGCTGCAGCCGGATTGTTTCGACGACATCGTCGCGCTGGTGGCGCTGTTCCGGCCGGGGCCGCTGCAGTCCGGCATGGTGGACGACTTCATGGCGCGCAAGCATGGCAAGAGCGACGGGCCCATCGATTACCTGCATCCGAGCCTGACCGAAATCCTGAAACCCACTTATGGCGTGATCCTGTACCAGGAACAGGTCATGCAGATTGCACAGACGCTGTCGGGTTACACGCTGGGCGGTGCCGACCTGCTGCGGCGCGCAATGGGCAAGAAGAGCCCGGAAGAAATGGCCACGCAGCGCTCCGTGTTTATCGATGGTGCCATCGCGCGCGGCGTTTCGCCGCCCCGCGCCGCACAGATCTTCGAGCTGATCGAGAAATTCGCGGGCTACGGCTTCAACAAGTCGCACTCCGCGGCCTATGCGTTGCTGGCCTACCAGACCGCCTGGCTCAAGACCCATTACCCGGAAGCATTCATGGCGGCGGTGTTGTCTTCCGACATGGACCACACCGACAAGGTCGTCTCATTCATCGACGAATGCCGCGGGATGGACCTGGAAGTATTGCCACCCGACGTGAACCATTCGATGTACCAGTTCGCCGTGGCCGGTCCGGGCTCGATCCGCTACGGCCTGGGCGCGGTCAAGGGAGTCGGCCAGGCTGCCGTCGACACGATCATCGAGGAGCGCGTGCGCGGCGGTCCGTTCCGGGATCTCGCCGATCTGTGCAGCCGCGTGGACCTGCACCAGGTCGGACGCCGGACGCTCGAGGCGATGGTCAAGGCCGGATGCTTCGAC
>JANPCY010000175.1:0-1898 GCA_031431175.1 Steroidobacteraceae bacterium
GAACGCGGCGCCGTGCGTTACTCGCCTGCGAGCGCCGTCGAACCTGACGTTGCCGGCGCCGGTGTCTACGTGCACGCGATGATCGATGCCGACGGCGCGGCCATGGGCGCGGAAACCGCGCGGGTTATTGCCGGGGCCGTCCAGCGGGGCGACCCGGGAAAGCCACCGTCGATCGCGGTCGTGGTGCATGGCCGCTCATCATTGCCGCCCCTGCTGGCGGCCCTGCGGGCGGCTGCCATCGAGTATCGCGGTGTGGAGCTCGAGTCGCTGACCGACCGGCCTGCCATGCGTGACCTGGTCGCACTTGCCAAGGCGATGTTGCACGCTGGCGATCGCACTGCCTGGCTAGCGGTGCTGCGGGCGCCCTGGTGCGGAATCACGCTTGCCGACCTGTATGAACTCGCTGGGGCTGCCGCAGAGCCATTGCCTGCCCTGATCAATGACCCTGTTGCCCTGGCGCGCCTGTCCGGCGACGGCCGGGAGCGACTGGCAAAGCTCGCGCCCCGACTCGCAGCGGCCATTGCGGAACGTGGATCACGCTCCCTGGGATCCTGGCTCAAATCGGCCTGGCTCGCGCTCGCGGGACCAGCCACCATCGATGAGCCATCCGATCTCGCCAATGCAGAACTCCTGTTCTCGGCGCTCGACGTTCTGGAGCAGGAGGCCGGCGGTTGCCCGGAGGCCTCGATGGTCGACGCGGCCGTGGAAGGGATTAGGGCTTCGCCGCTCGGCAGCGAATCGGCACAGGTGCAACTGATGACGATTCACCGCGCCAAGGGACTCGAATTCGACGTCGTGATCGTGCCTGACCTGCAGCGTTCACCACGGCGTCCGGAGCGGCCCTTGCTGTACTGGACCCAGGTCGCGACTGGCCCGGGCCATCGCGGCATCGTACTCGCGAGTCGTGGCGAAGACGATGACAATAAGAAAGGCAGCGATGCGCTCGAGTTGTGGATGAAACGTTTGTCGTCAGAGCGCGAGACACTCGAACTCGGGCGGCTGGCGTATGTGGCGGCCACGCGCGCGCGCCGCGAATTGCACCTGATCGGCAGCGCCGCCGTCGCGGAATCGGAAGACGGAAGGATGCTCAAGAAGCCGTCGCGTGGCAGCTTGCTGGATTTCTTTTGGCCGGTGCTCCGCGGCGAATTCGAGCGCAGTCTTGCGGCTGGCGGAGCGGATGGCACTGGACGCGACGCGGACGGCCGTGGCAGGCCGCGACTAACTGCGCCGCCGCTTTGCAGGTTGCCGACGGGATTCACGCCGCCGGAGCCCGCGGCGCTTCCGCGTTTGCCGCGTCTGCGCATCGCTGGGGAATCGACGGGCTCGATCCGGCCCGAGTTCGACTGGGCTGGCACGATCGCGCAGGCAGTCGGACAGGTCGTGCACGTCGAACTTCAGCGCATGGCACGCGACGGCCTGAAGCCAGGCCAGTGGCCACTGCGACCCGTGGTCTGGGAACGGGAATTGCGCGAACTCGGCATTGACGACCTGCATGTGCCGGAAGCGCTTGCGCGCGTGGAACGGGCGATGACCCGGGTAGCCGCGAGCGCGACTGCAGCGCGACTGCTCGACCCCGCGCTCAGCGAGGCGTCAAGCGAACTTGCCCTGACCGCCGTGATTGACGGCGTGGTGCAGGGACTCAGGATCGATCGCAGTTTCGTGGACTCCACGGGCCTGCGCTGGATCGTCGACTGGAAGACGAGTTCGCATGAGGGCGGTGACCTCGATGCATTCCTCGACAATGAGCTTGCGCGCTACACTGACCAGCTACGGCGCTACGCCCTCGTGATGAAACGCTTTGACGGCCGCCCGCAAAAAGTCGGCCTCTACTTCCCGCTCCTCGACGCCTGGCGCGAACTGGAAAACTAATTGGTGCCGGGTCGCAGGTTCGTAGTTAG
>JANPCY010000176.1:0-5096 GCA_031431175.1 Steroidobacteraceae bacterium
GCCCAGCTTGCTGCCGCAGTCATAACGCTTGCCGCTGAAGCGGTAAGCGTACACAGCCTCGTCGCCGAGCAGTGCAGCAATCCCGTCGGTCAGCTGGATCTCGCCACCGGCGCCGCGCCCGATCTTCTGCAGCCGGTCGAAAATCGTCGCGGAGAGCAGGTAGCGACCGACCACCGCGAGATCCGAAGGCGCATCCGCCGGCTTTGGCTTCTCGACGATACGCCGTATGCGCGACAGTTCGACGGCAGGTTCTTCCACCGCGACGATGCCGTAACTTCCAGTCTCGTTGTGTGCGACCTGCTGCACGCCGATCAGGCTGCCGCCCGTTTTCAGGTAACGGTCGCGCATCTGCGCGAGCACCGGCTGAGCGGCGTCGATCAGGTCATCAGCCAGGTGCACGAAAAACGGCTCGCTGCCGACCACTGGCTGCGCGCACAGCACGGCATGACCAAGACCAAGTGGTGCCGACTGGCGAATATAGATGCAGACAGCATCGGCTGGGAGGATGGAGCGCAGGGCGTCCGCGAGCTCCTGCTTGCCTTGCGCTACCAGCGCGGCCTCCAGCTCCGGGTCGGTGTCGAAATGATCCTCGATGGCGCGCTTGGAACTGCCGGTGATGAACACCAGATTGCGTGCCCCGGCCGCCAACGCCTCCTCGACCGCGTACTGGATCAGCGGCTTGTCGACGATCGGCAGCATTTCCTTCGGGCTCGCCTTGGTCGCGGGCAGGAAGCGGGTTCCGCGGCCGGCGACGGGAAACACCGCGAAACGGATCGGTGCGGGACGGCTCAAGGGCACTCCTTTGATTCCGGTGGCATGCACCGCGCATGATACCGGAGCCGCCGGTGGCCGGCCCGCACCGATGGCGGGCCCGCTCAGCCCGCGCTTTTCTCTCCCTCGAACCGGAAATTCGACTTGTTCTGATCGACGAGCTTCTTGCCGAGTCCCTTGACCTTTACGAGGTCATCCGCACTCTTGAACGGCCCATTCTTTTCCCGATGCGCGATGATGGCCTCCGCCTTGGCCATGCCGATGCCCTGCAACTCGCGAGCGAGTGTCTTGGCGTCAGCGGTGTTGACATTGACGGGCCCGGCGATGGCGATCGGCGCGAGCAGCATGGCGGCCAGCAGGGCCGCACCCAGTCCCTTGGTAAGCATGTTGTGTGACTCCCTTGTTGTCGCGCGCGGCGACCATCGCCGCGCCCGGATACGAGAATAGCCGCGGCAGCGCCGCCGCGCCCCGCGTCAATCACGCGCATTCCGGGAGATTCAGGCGGGCCGGCGCCCGCGCTCGAGACCGGCCACCAGATCGAATCGCAACAGCGGCCGCTGGCTGTCCCAGTTCTTGCAGCCGGGGCATTGCCAGAAATGATTGATGCTGGAAAAGCCGCAACTCGTGCAGCGGTAGCGCGGCGTCGTTTCGGCCAGCCTGCGCAACACGACCGCGACCTCACGCACCGCGCGTGAGTCGAGCGTCGCAGGGTCGCGTCCGATTGCGCGCACCAGCCCGGAGACGGTTTCATCCTGCGCGAGATAGGCGCGTACCAGTTGTTCGAGCGGCGCGAAATCAAGCGCATCCGTCATGATCGCTGCAAACGCAATTTCATTGCCGGCATCAGGCCGTGCCGCCACAAGACGCCCGGCCACCGCATCGCCATCCGCCCCGGCCGCACGCGCCAGCCGCATCAGGCGCGGCATCACCTCGATTGCGAGTGCAGCATCCAGGGTCATGACGGACGCCAGCAACTGCTCGGCTAGCGCCACATCCTTCTGTTCGATCGCGATGTCGGCGCGAACCAGTGCACTGCGCGGAAATCGCCGGCGCTCCGTTCGTGCCGCGCGCAGGTGCGCCCTCGCCTCGTCGAGATTACGCAACTCGCGCGCTTCTTCGGCCAGCTCACAGAAATAGTGCGCAATCGCGTTTTCCTGCGGCGACTTGCCGGCCTTGTCGAGTTCGCGGAATACCTCGATCGCGCGCAACCAGTCGTGCTGCTGCTCATAGATGCGCATCAGGTGGCGCATCGCCGCCATGCGGTGCGCCCCTGAGGCAGCCAGCGGCTCCAGGATTTTTTCTGCCCGGTCGAGCAGACCCGCGCGAAGATAGTCCTGCGCGAGTGCGAAACTCGCCTGCCCGCGCTGCTCGGGCTCCAGCGACTCGCGCGTGACGATGTTCTGGTGGATGCGGATGGCGCGGTCGACCTCGCCACGGCGCCGGTAGAGGCTGCCAAGCGCGAAGTGGGTCTCGACCGTGTCGCCGTCGAGTTCGGCCGCCCGCAGGAAGGCCTCGAGCGCCCGGTCGGGTTGTTCATTGACGAGGAAATTGACGCCGGCAAGGTAGTTGCCGCGCACGCGCTCGGCACCGATTGCGCTCGGCCGCGGCCTTCGTGCAGCGTAGAAACCGATGGCCCCGCCGAGAAACAGCAGCCCCAGTAAAATCCAGACCGATTCAGGATTCATGCGTCACCGGCGGTGCGCCCGCGGGAGTGAATCAGGGTCTCCCTAGTTCCGGATCGGGTGCGACTGTCCTTCATTAACCCGCTCGCGCAGATCCTTGCCCGGCTTGAAATGCGGGACATATTTGCCGGCGAGCGCCACGGCTTCGCCCGTCTTCGGATTGCGGCCCTGGCGTGGCGGCCGGAAATGCAGCGAAAAACTGCCGAAGCCGCGAATTTCAATGCGCTCGCCGCCGGCCAACGCGTCGCTCATGATCTCAAGCATTTGTTTGACTGCCAATTCTATGTCTTTGGCAGGCAAGTGCTTTTGCTTTGTGGCGATGATCTCGATCAATTCTGATTTTGTCATGACTCCCGATCCTCACACGCGAGGCGCGCTGCCCATCCCCGGCAACGCGCCGCAGGCCGCCTCACTGGCCCGAGCTCTGCTCCTTCAGCAAGTCGCCCAATGTCGTGCCAGTCGCCGTATCCGTGCCGCGGTACTGCTGCACCGCCTCGGCCTCTTCGTACGCTTCCTTGGCCTTGATCGACAGCGCGATCGCGCGGCTCTTGCGGTCTACGCCGATAAAGCGCGCCTCGATCTCCTCGCCGACCTTCAGCACGCTGCGCGCGTCCTCGACGCGATCGCGCGCGAGCTCCGCGGCGCGCAGGTGGCCCTCGATGCCGTCGCCCAGATCGACGATTGCGCCCTTGGCGTCAACTTCCTTGATCACGCCCTTGACGATACTGCCCTTCGGGTGATCCGCCAGATAGGCCGAGATCGGATCCTTGGCAAGCTGCTTGATGCCAAGTGATATGCGTTCGCGGTCCGGATCAATCGATAGCACCATGGCCTCAAGCGTCTGGGCCTTCTGATAGTCACGCACGGCTTCCTCGCCGGGCCGGTCCCAGGAAATATCGGAAAGGTGCACGAGGCCGTCAATGCCGCCCGCCAGGCCGATGAAGATTCCGAAGTCGGTAATCGACTTGATCTGGCCACTGACGCGGTCACCGCGATTGAAGCTCTCCGCGAATTCGCGCCATGGATTCGCCTTGCACTGCTTGAGGCCGAGTGAAATGCGCCGGCGTTCCTCGTCGATGTCGAGGACCATCACCTCGACCTCCTCACCGACATGCACCACTTTGGCAGGATTGACGTTCTTGTTGGTCCAGTCCATCTCGGAGACGTGCACGAGGCCCTCGACGCCCTCTTCGATTTCCACGAAACAGCCGTAATCGGCAATATTTGTGATCTTGCCGAACAGCCGCGTATTCGGCGGGTAGCGCCGCGCGATGTCCTGCCACGGATCCGCGCCCAGCTGCTTGATACCGAGCGAAACGCGCTGGCGCTCACGGTCAAACTTGAGAATTCGCACGTCGATCTCGTCGCCGACCTTGACGACCTCGGACGGGTGCTTGACGCGCTTCCACGCCATGTCGGTGATGTGCAGCAAGCCGTCGATGCCGCCGAGATCCACGAACGCGCCATAGTCCGTCAGGTTCTTCACCACACCCTTGACGACATCTCCTTCCTTGAGATTGTCGAGGAGCTGCGAGCGTTCGGCGCTGTACTCCTGCTCGACGACCGCGCGGCGCGACACGACCACGTTGTTGCGGCGCTGGTCCAGCTTGATGACCTTGAATTCGAGTTCCTTGCCCTCGAGGTAGCTCGGGTCGCGCACCGGGCGCACATCCACGAGCGAGCCGGGCAGGAAGGCGCGGACATTGTCGAGTTCGACCGTGAAGCCGCCCTTGACACGGCCATTGATGATGCCGGTGACGATCTCGCCGTTCGTGAAGGCCTCCTCAAGGCGGGTCCAGGTGCGTGCGCGCTTGGCTTTCTCGCGCGACAACCGCGTTTCGCCGGAGCCGTCCTCGACGGCGTCCAGTGCCACCTCGACCTCCTGGCCGATGATGACTTCCATTTCTCCATTTTCATTCCGGAATTGTTCCGCCGGAATCACCGCTTCGGACTTCAGGCCGACGCTGACAGTCACGACATCGGCATTCATATCGACGACGATACCGGTCAAGATCTGGCCGGGCCTGATCTGCTGGCTCGCAAAGCTCTGCTCAAACAGTTGTTGAAAGGATTCGGTCATTGGTTTTCCGGGCCGCGGGGCCCATGGTTGGTTGCATGCCGCGCAGCTTCCTGCCGCGCTGGGTCCTGTAGTCACCGGCGCAGGCTTCCTGTCGCGCCGACCTGCGCCGGCTCCTGCCGGCGCTTGCTCAAATCTGCCGCGTCAAACCGGGGAAGCGTTCGCGCGCGAGTGAAATCACCCGCCCGACGACCTCCTCGATGGAGAGCGCGGTCGAATCCACGACGATCGCGTCCGGGACAGCGATCAGCGGTGCCACGGGTCGCGTGGTATCGCGCCGATCCCGCTCGGCGATCTCCGCGGAAAGGGCGGCGAGGTTAACACTCAACCCCTTTCCTTTCAACTGCTTATAGCGCCTGCGGGCCCGTTCCTCGGGGCTCGCCGTCAGGTAGACCTTGAGGCCGGCATCGCCGAAAACGATCGATCCCATGTCGCGTCCGTCGGCTACAAGTCCAGGCGGCCGTGCAAAGGCCCGCTGGCGCCCCAGCAGGGCCGATCGCACTTCGGGCCAGGCCGCGACCCGGGAAGCGGCCTCCCCGGTCTGTTCGCCACGCAGTTCCTGCGTC
>JANPCY010000177.1:0-1828 GCA_031431175.1 Steroidobacteraceae bacterium
CACCTTCTCCGCGTAGCGGTAGTAGGCGACCACGGCAGGAATCGCGGCAAAGAGACCCATCGCCGACGCGATCAATGCCTCCGCGATGCCGGGCGCCACCAGCGCGAGCGTCGCGGAGGCATTGATTGCGACGGCGATGGGTCTCTTTGCCGCGATTCCTGCCGTGGTCGCCTACAACCGCTACGCGGACAAGGTGAATCGCCTCGAACTCCGCTACGACACGTTCATGGAGGAATTCTCGACGCTTCTGCAGCGCCACGCCGCGTCGCGGAGTGCCTGAGATGGCTGGCAACCCGCGCCGCCGCAAGCTCATGGGCGAGATCAATGTGGTCCCGTATATCGACGTCATGCTGGTGCTCCTGATCATCTTCATGATCACGGCGCCGCTGCTGACCCAGGGTGTGCAGGTCGAACTTCCCGACGCCAACGCGCTGCCACTGGATCCCGAGCTGCTGAAGGACCGCGAGCCACTCGTGCTGTCGGTGGATCGCGACGGCCGGTACTACCTCAATGTCGGCGCTGACGAGGATGCTTCGATCGAAGCGGATGAGGTGGCGCGCCGGGCAGCCGCCGTGCTCGGCCGGGATGCCGGAACGCCGGTGCTGGTCAAGGCCGACGAGCGGGTACCCTATGGCCGCGTCGTGCAGGGCATGGTGCTGCTGCAACAGGCTGGTGCGACGAAGATTGGTTTCCTGACAGATCCCAAGGCCATACGTGCACTCGAGGAACTCGAGCGGCGGCGATGAGCGTCGCGATCAGGCCCCCGCTGGCGCCAATTGGCTGGGCCATTGCCTTGCATGCGGCGATCGCCGGTCTCTTGCTGGTGGGCATCGTGCTGCCCGAGGCTGAAGTGGCGGAGCAGGCCATGCCGATCGAGGCGGTCATCGTCAACCAGGCGGTTCTGCAGGCAGTGGCCAGCTTGCACAGGGAGGATGAACGGCGGCGTGAACGGGAGGAACTCCAAGCGCAGGTCGAGACTGAAAAACGCGTCGAGGAACAGCGCAGGGTGGAGGCGAAACAGGCCGAACAGCAGAAAACGCAGGCGGCAGCCGAGGCGCGTCGCAAGGCGGAAGATGAGGCAAAGCTAAAGAACGAGCGGCAGGCTCTTGCCAAAACCGCCGCCGAACAGAAGAGGAAGGCAGCGGAAGCGCGCCTGAGGGCGCAGCGCGAATCCGATCTGCGCACGCAACTCGCGGAGGAGGAAGAGCGAACCGGCGCGGCCTTCCAGGGTCTGAAGGCGCAGTACGTCGCGGCGATCCAGGCCCATGTCGAGAGGCGCTGGTTCAAACCGCCAGGGACGCCTGCGGGAGCTACCTGCACTGCGCTCGTCACGCAGATCCCGGGCGGCGAAGTCGTCGGTGTGCGATTCGGGACCTGTGGTGGAGGCGAAGCCTTGCGTCAATCGATCGAAACGGCAATCCGAAATGCCTCGCCGCTGCCGCCGCCGCCGCAGCCGGGGTTATTCGAGCGCGAAGTGCGCCTGGTATTCAGACCGGAGAAATGAGGATGCCAATGATTCGACGCGCCATCGCCGTTCTGATGCTGCTGGCCCTGCAATCACCGCCGGCTGCGGCCGAATTGACAGTGCAGATCCTGCGTGGCCTGGCGGAAGCCGTGCCGATCGCGATCGTGCCCTTCGGCTGGGACTCGGACAGCGCCGCCGCCTGGGACGTGGCAGCCACGGTGCAGGCGGATCTGGAGCGCAGCGGGAGGTTTCGTGCGCTGCCACGCAGCCAGATGCTGGAGTTCCCGCACCAGGCGGATGCGGCTGAACTGACCGATTGGCGCATGCTGAAGGTGGATTACGTCGTCGTCGGGCAGTTGCTGC
>JANPCY010000178.1:0-3483 GCA_031431175.1 Steroidobacteraceae bacterium
GCACGTCGAGGGTCAGCGAATGGCTGGCCCCGCTGCGATTGCGATCCGGGGCGACCAGCGTCAGCGGCGCGATCTCCACGAGCGCTTGCTTCAGGCAGCGCAGACCCTCGGCCCGATAACCGTCGTCATTCGAAAGCAGGATCTTCACGGCCTCGCCTGTCCATCCCCATCGCGCGACCGGCGACCGGCCCGCACTATACTGGAAAGCGGCGACAGTCTCGCCAGCGCACGGCCGGCATTGGCATGAACGACGAAGACGAACGCAAGCTGTTTCGCGCCGCGGTGCGCGACGTGCGGCCGCTGCGGCAGTCCCGGCCTGCGCCACCGCAGCCCAGGGTGCCGGCACGCGCCAAGCTGCGCCGCGCGGACGAGGCGCGGGTGCTGGCAGAATCGCTCGATCTTGATGCCGCCGATCTCGAGGTCGAGACCGGTGAGGAACTGAGCTACCGGCGCAGTGGCGTTCCCGAGGCGGCAATGCGCCGCCTGCGGCGCGGCCAGTACGCGTGTCGCGAAGAACTGGATCTGCACGGCATGACCCGGGCCGAAGCGCGACTGGCGATCCTCGGGTTTCTGGCCGACGCGGGCCAGCGCAGCCTGCGTTGTGTGCTCATCGTGCACGGCAAGGGGCGCGGTTCCGGTGATCGCGGACCGGTGCTCAAGGCCGCGGTCAATCGCTGGCTGCGCCAGCACGATGCGGTTTGTGCCTTCTGTTCGGCGCGGCGCCCAGACGGCGGCACCGGTGCCTTGTACGTGTTGCTCTACCGGTGAGCGCGTCAATCGGTTTCCGCTTGGGGCACCGTCGCGGAGACCGCCTCGCGCAGCAGGCTGGTAGCGTATGAGCCGCTCCGCAACTCGAAACTGAGCTCAAGTTCCTGGTTGCTCGCGGTCCAGGCCAGTTGCGACGGCCGCAGGACGAGCGCGCGCCGTTCGGCTGCGACGACTTCGGCCAGGCGCTCCGGCAATGGCGCCAGCATCTCGAGCACGCGCTGCTCGCTGGATGCGGACTCACCCCCGGGTTGCATGTCCCCCGCTCCGCACAGCGGGCCACTCGGATGAATATCGCCTTCACGGCAGCGGCGCGCGAGCTCTTCGTCGACCTCTGAAACGCGGAAAACCGACGAACTGCCGGAAAGACTCGCGATTTCACCCGGCAACAGGCGATCCCAGCAATCATCGGCGACGCGGCGGCCGAGCACCGCGTTGAATGCCAGCGAACGTGCAGCTGATAGCAAGAAACCGCGGGCCGCACGGTCGCGCGGCAACCTCTGCGAATCGATCCAGTCGCTCACCTGCAGCAGATTCGCGGCGCCGCGACCGAATCGTTGCGGCCCAAAATAGTTCGGCACGCCACGCCCGGCGATCGTCTGCAGCCGCTCGTTCAGCGCGGAGAAATCGCCCCTGAGTTCGCGTATCCGCAAACAAAAGCGGTTGGCGGCCAGCGCGCCACGGCGCAGCTTGCGCGAATGCGGATGCACTTCGAGCACCTGGAACCCGTCACCTTCCAGCCCCGCGGCGGACGGTCGGACATTCCGGGCAGGCATGGAGAACCACTGCCGCGCGACGGCGCGCCGGTCCTTGAGCCCCGCGAAGCCAATGTCGCCGGGCGCAACCCCTGCGGCCCTGGCGAGACATTTCGCGACGTACAGCGTATTGGCATTGCGCTTCTCGACCAGCAGCAGGTAATGGCCGCTGCCGCCATCCGCCTCGAAGCCAAGCCGTTCCTCGACCAGGAAGTCCTCGGGATCGGTTCGTATCAGGCCCGCTGCCGGCGGAGAGCCGTGCGCATAAGGAGGGTCGAGAGCGAGTTGACGCCAGGCCTGCAGCCGGGCGTCGTCAGGCACTGGTGCCGGCCAGCAGCAGGACCACCGCGTGGGCCGCGATACCCTCCTTGCGGCCGAGCGCACCGAGACCCTCCGCGGTCGTCGCCTTGACGTTGACGCGACTGCGCTGGAGCCCAAGATCCGCCGCAATGTTTGCACACATCGCCTCGCGATGCCCTGCGATGCGCGGCGTCTCGGCGACCAGCGTGACATCGCAATTCGCTATCTCGAAGCCGCGCGACACGATCAGCCTGCCGACCTCGCGCAGCAGCGCGCGGCTGTCGGCGCCTGCCCAGCGCGCGTCGTGATCCGGGAAATGCTGGCCGATGTCGCCGGCACCCGCCGCACCGAGGAGCGCATCCATCAGCGCGTGCAGTACGACGTCTCCATCCGAATGCGCCACCAGCCCACGGTCATGTGCGATGCGCACGCCACCCAGCATTACATGATCGCCAGGCCCGAAGCGGTGCAAGTCATGTCCACTGCCGATTCTCACGATTTCCCCCGTAGCAGCCGCAGCGCTGCACTCGCCAGCGCGAGATCCGCGGGTCTCGTGACCTTGATGTTCAGCGGCGAGCCCTCGACAAGTTTCGGACGCAGCCCCAGCCTTTCGATGGCCACCGCCTCATCGGTCGGTTCAATTCCTTCTTCCAGTGCCCTGGACAGGGCCCGCAGCAACGCCCCATGCCGGAACATCTGCGGGGTCTGCGCGCGCCAGAGGCCGTCGCGCGGCACGCTGCGGCCACTGCGGCCGTCCCCGTCGGCCAGCTTGACGGTCTCGGCGATCGGCAAGGCGAGCAGCCCGCCTACCTCATCGCGTCGGCAGGCCGCGACCAGCGCCGCAAGATCGCCGGCCGGCAGGCAGGGGCGCGCCGCGTCATGCACCAGGACCCAGTCCTCTGGTACCGCAACGCTCAGGGCCTGAAGCCCTTGCTGTACGGAACGCGCGCGCGTCGCGCCACCGGTGGTCGTCATGACGCGACGGCGGATCGAGGCAGGCAGGCGCGCCCAGCGCCGGTCACCCCCTGCGGTGACAACGACCCCACCGGCAAGACCCGGGCAGCGAAGCAATGCCCGCAGGGCATGCTCGAGCAGGCTGCGCCCGGCAATGCGCAGGTAGGGCTTCGGAACGGAGCCGCCGAATCGCGACGAGGCGCCGGCGGCAGGTATCACGAACCAGATGCGTTCGGACACCGCAGTTTCAAGGCGTCGTGGCAGCCTGGATCGTGCGTGGCTCGTCCTGGCGCTCATCGACTGACCGAAGCGGCGTATCCACGACCTGGTAGAAGGTTTCGGTGGCGGCGATCATGCCGAGATCATGGCGCGCGCGTTCCTCGAGCGCCGTCAGGCCCTGCTTGAGGTCGGCGACCTCGGCCTTCAGCTGGGCGTTTCGCTGGGCAAGTACCGTGTTGTCAGCGCGCTGGGATTCGACCGCGGTCCCGAGATGCCAGACCTCGCGCATGCCTTCGTCCGAGACCCAAAGCCGGTACTGCAAGAGCGCCAGCACCGTGACAAGACCAGCCAGGAGCATTTTCATGGGCCTAAAAGGTTAGCACGGATCAGGTCGGCCGGACCGAAAAGGCTTCGCGGCCGGCGTAGCGCGCACGCGCAGCGAGCTGCTCCTCGATCCTGAGCAGCTGGTTGTACTTCGCGACGCGATCGG
>JANPCY010000179.1:0-2095 GCA_031431175.1 Steroidobacteraceae bacterium
CTATCGCTGGGATGGCCGGGAACTGCGGTTGGGACCGGGTGATGTAATGACGGCGCCCATCGGCCTCGATCGGCAATACGCAAACTGCGGACCAGAGCCTGCTGTTGTCTATGTCGTGCGCGGCGGAGATCTGCCCGCCGCCTACGAGCTCTCGGCAAGCGACGGCCGCCGGCAGTCCGCCTGATCACGGGCACTGCCGTGCCCACCCAATCGAGGATGTCGCCATGATCAGGACCCTGAAGAAAGGTATCAGCGCCGATGCGGTGCAGGAGATCGATGCCAAGGTTCGGTCCACCGTCGAAACAATCCTTGCCGCAATACAGGCGGGAGGTGATGCGGCCGTCCGCGAGCTTTCCGGGAAGTTCGACAACTACTCACCGCAACACTTTCGCCTGACAGACGACGAGATCCGGGCTTGTGTCTCGCGGGTTCCGGCGCAGACGCTCGATGACATACGCTTCGCGCAGCAGCAGATCAGGCGCTTTGCAGGCATCCAGCGCGACGCGCTAAGGGATGTCGAAGTGGAGACCATGCCGGGGGTCGTACTCGGCCATAAGAACATTCCTGTGAACAGCGTCGGCTGCTATGTGCCTGGCGGTCGCTATCCGATGGTGGCCTCGGCTCACATGAGCGTCGTCACCGCCAAGGTCGCGGGCGTCAAGCGCATCATTGCTTGCGCGCCACCTCACCAGGGCAAGCCGCACGATGCCATCGTTTCTGCGATGCATCTGGGAGGCGCAGACGAGATTTATTGTCTGGGCGGGGTTCAGGCGGTGGGTGCGATGGCGCTGGGAACAGAAAGCATAGTTCCCGTCGACGTGCTGGTTGGACCGGGTAATGCTTACGTTGCGGAGGCAAAACGCCAGTTGTTCGGAAGGGTCGGCATCGACCTATTTGCCGGCCCCACGGAAACGCTGATCATCGCCGACGAGACCTGCGACGCGCAGATGGCGGCGACGGACTTGCTGGGGCAGGCCGAGCATGGGCCGAATTCACCGGCAATCCTGCTGACTACGTCGGAAGCGCTCGCCCGCGCAACGGTCGATGAGATCGCAAAGCAGTTGAAGACCCTTGCCACGCGCGATGTTGCGCATCAGGCCTGGGAAGACTACGGCCAGGTCATCGTTTGCGACACGGTCGACGAGATGGTTGCCGAGGCCGATCGCATCGCGTCGGAGCACGTGCAGGTATTGACCGCAGATCCAGATTATTTCCTGCGGAACATGAGCAACTATGGCGCCCTGTTCCTCGGAAAGGAAACCAATGTCGCCTACGGCGACAAGGTCATAGGCACCAACCACACGCTGCCCACCAGGCGGGCTGCGCGTTATACCGGTGGCCTTTGGGTTGGAAAGTTCATCAAGACCTGTACCTATCAACGAGTTACGCCGGAAGCGACCGCATTGATCGGGGAATACTGTTCCCGGTTGTGCGAACTGGAGGGCTTTGCCGGGCACAAGGCGCAGGCAGACCTGCGCGTCGAGCGCTACGGACACTTGAGAAGCCCTCGCTAGCTAGCTATGTCAGGCTGATTGGAGCGTCCGACTGAGGTGACGACCGAACAGCACGACAAGCAGGCCGCCGCCGGCGGCGATTGCCGCGTGAAGCGCCCAAAACTCGGCGGGGAGCATCTTTTCGTAGAAGCCGCCAATCCAGCCGATCAGATTGTTTGCAATGAACAGACTCATGAAAGCAAACCCCATCAGCGTCGCATTCACTTTGGCCGGCGCTGCGCGCGAGACCAGCGCGAGAAGCGTGGGCCAGTAGTAAAGGGAGGAGAATCCCACTCCAGCGCAATAGAGCAACGGCCAGATCGGGTGAACAGGCGCACCGCCGGAACCGGAAATGGCGGCCACCAGGATCAGGTTGCTCGCGGCGGTGATCCAGGCTCCGATGCCGATCTTTGCAAGCTCGTCGGGCTCGCGACGACGCAATGCCTGATGACGCCAAAGCCACAGCACCAGCGGCACACCCAGGATGCTGAAAGCCGAGCTGATCGCCTGGTACCAGGGGATCGGGATCCGGAAGCCGAAAATGTCGGGCGCGACATGCTGTTGAATCCAGACCGGTGCCATATATATATATATATATATAT
>JANPCY010000180.1:0-3646 GCA_031431175.1 Steroidobacteraceae bacterium
AGGTCCGCGCAGGTGATCCGCGCGCACACCGCGTCTAACCGCGGATGCAGTTGAGATAGAGCCGCTCGAAATCCGCGACCGTCAGCGGCAACGGATTGCCGCCGGTCGAAGGATCGGCCATTGCCTGCGGCGCGAAGGCCACCGCGTGTTCCTCGCGCACGCCGAGTCCCGCGAGTGTCGGCGGGATGCCGATAGTCGCGCGCAGCTCCAGGATCCAGTCGCAGAATCCCTCGTAGGATTGGCGCTTGAGGCCGAGCCAGGCGGCGACGCGGGCCAGGCGCTGTTCGATCGCGCGTCGGTTCCAGGCGAGCACGTATGGCATCACGACGGCATTCGTGAGTCCATGGTGAGTGTCGAGATTTGCGCCGCAGGGATGACTCAGGCTGTGCATCGCGCCCAGGCCCTTCTGGAACGCCGTCGCGCCCATCGAGGATGCGATCAGCATGTGCGAGCGCGCCTCGAGATCGCTGCCGTCGGCGACCGCGCGCGGCAGGAAATCGTGAATCAGGCGCATGCCCTCGACCGCGATACCGTCCGCCAGCGGGTGAAAAAACGGCGCGCAATAAGCTTCGAGGCAATGCGACAACGCGTCCATACCGGTCGCGGCCGTCACCTTCGGCGGCAGGCCGAGCGTCAGCTCCGGGTCCGAGATCACGATGCCCGGCATCATTTTCGGGTGGAAGATGATCTTTTTCGTGTGATCGCGCAGGTCGGTGATGACGGAGGCGCGGCCGACTTCCGAGCCGGTGCCTGCCGTGGTTGGTACCGCAACCACTGCTGCCATGCCCGCAACGTCCACGCGCGTCCACCAGTCCTCGCGATCCTCGAAATCCCAGATCGGCCGGGTCTGTCCAGCCATCAGCGCAATCGCCTTGCCGGCGTCGAGGCCACTGCCGCCACCCATTGCGATCACGCCGTCGTGGCCGCCGTCGCGATAGAAGCGCACGCCGTCGCTGACGTTCTGCTCGATGGGATTCGGGCGGACTTCGGAAAAAACCGCGCAGTGCAGGCCTGCGTCGCGGCATGAGCCCACGGCGTTCGCGACCATCGGCAATGCGGCAAGGCCCGGATCGGTGACCAGCAGCGGCCGGCGCATGCCGAGTGCCGCGCAAGCCTGCGGCAGCTCGCGGATGCGCCCCGCGCCGAAGCGAATCGTGGTCGGGTAGTTCCAGTTGCCCTTGAGCGTCATGACGGCCTCAGATCTTCAGGCGCAGATGATAGGACTTCGGCCGGGTCAGGTGTTCGAAGCCGACGCGTGACAGCGTGCAGCCGCGCCCCGAATCCTTGACTCCGACCCAGGCGAGCGCCGGATCCAGGTAATCGCAGCGGTTCATGAACCAGGTGCCAGTCTCGACGCGCGCACCGATTGCGAGTGCTGCCTCCGCATCTCCCGTCCAGACTGACGCCGTCAGTCCGTAAGGGCTGTCATTCATGAGCCGTACGGCCTCGTCGTCGCCTGCCACCGGCATGACGCCGGCGACAGGTCCGAAAATCTCCTCACGCATTACGGGCATCGAGTGGTTCACGTCGAGCAGTATCTGCGGCGCCAGGTAGGGTGTCGCGGGATCGCTCGCACGGAACTCGCGCTCTTCGATCGCGGCGCGCGCGCCGGCAGCAACGCTTGCTGCAATCTGCGCGCGGATCTGCCGGGCCGCCGCCGTGCGCACGACCGGACCGAGCGTCGTCGCGGGATCGGTCGGATTGCCGAGTACATAGCGGCGCGTCAGTTCGACGGCGCTCGCCACGAATTTTTCGTAAATCCTGTGATGGACGTAGATACGCTGGATGCCACAGCACGACTGGCCGCTGTTGAAGAATGCGCCGTCCACCAGATTCTCGACCGCATGCGCAAGATCCGCATCTTCGCGCACATAAGCCGGATCACAGCCGCCAAGCTCGAGCCCGACGCCGATGAAGCGCTCCGCCGCCGCGCGTTGCACGGCGCGGCCGCCGTCCACCGAACCGGTGAAAGCCACGAAATCCACGCGTGGATCGCGGATCAATCGCGCGGTCTGATCGTGCGAGAGCAGCAAGGCCTGGAACAGGCCGTCCGTGAGCCCGGCGGCATGCAGGCAATTCTCGAAGCGCTCGGCGCACAGGGGCGTCTGCGCCGAATGCTTCAGGAGCACCGCATTGCCCGCCATCAGCGCCGGTATCACGCTGTTGACGGCGATCAGGTAGGGATAATTCCAGGCGGCAACTGCAAGCACGACGCCCAGTGGCTCGCGCCGCAGGAAGCGGCGGAATCCATCTTTGGGTCCGGCGTCCAGGTCGGCGAGCGCATCGTCCGCAATCGCGATCATGTGCCGCGCGCGCTCGAGCGTGCCGCGCACTTCATTCGGCGCGTAGCGGATCGGCCGGCCCATCTGCCAGGTCAGTTCCGTCGCGATCCCGGTGGCCTCGGCCTCGAAGCGTTCGCAGAATGCATTGCAGATCCGCGCGCGCTCCGCAACCGGCGTCAGCCGCCAGCGCGCCTGCGCCTCGCGTGCCTGCGTGAGCGCCGCGTCAATCGCCGCATCGGTGGCGAGTTCCCGCTCGCAATATACCGACCCGTCAACCGGACTGATGGTTTTCTGCGCTGTCAAATGATCTCGAAGTAGCGGGCGAGTTCCCAGTCGCTGATGTGGCGGCGGAACTCGCGTTCTTCCCACTCGCGCGTCGCGGCGTAGTGCTCGACGAACTCGTCGCCGAACCAGTCGCGCGCCATCTTCGAGGCCTTCAGCCGCTGCGCGGAATCCCACAGCGTGCGCGGCAGCGCGAGATGTTCCGGGAAGCGCATCTCATAGGCGTTGCCTTCGACGATCGGCTCGGGCTCGACGCGGTTCTCGATGCCCCAGAATCCGGACGCCAGTGCGGCTGAAAGGATGATGTAAGGATTGGAGTCCGCCGCCGCAATGCGGTACTCGACGCGCTGCGACTTCGGCGAACCCGTGATGACCCTGAGCGAGGTCGTGCGGTTGTCCACGCTCCAGGCCGAGTCGGTCGGCGCCCAGAATCCCGGGATCAGGCGCCGGTAGGAATTGATCGTCGGTGCGACCATTGCGAGCAGCTCCGGCATCAGTTTCTGCTGCCCGCCCACGAACCAGCGCTGCGTGTCGCTCATGGAATGCGGCTTCGAGGGGTCATGGAACACGCCTGCGCCGGACTTGTCCTTCAGCGACATGTGGATATGGCCGCTCTGGCCCGGCCAGTCCTTCGACCACTTGGCCATGAAGGTCGCCATCAGGCCGCGGCGTTGCGCGACCACCTTGCTGAAGGTCTTGAATAGCGCCGCCTTGTCGGCCGCGGCGAGCGCGCGGTCCACGCCGATCGCCGCCTCGATGACACCGGGGCCGGTTTCCTCGTGCAGGCCCTCGATCGAAAAGTCCATGCGCTCGGACGTATCGAGCAGGGCGCGGTAGAAATCGCTCCAGACGCTGTTGCGGATCACCGAATACCCGAACGAATCCGGCGCGATCGGCCGCATATCGCGGTAGTTCTTCTCGCGCACGGAGTCCGGCGTCTCGGCGAATACGAAGAATTCGTATTCGAAACCGCAATAGGGCTCGAAGCCCAGCTTGCGTCCGCGCTCGAGGACCCGGCGCAGCAGGCCGCGCGGGCAGATCCTTTCCGCCTTCCCGGTGAATTCGGCAAGGAAGAACAACAT
>JANPCY010000181.1:0-2392 GCA_031431175.1 Steroidobacteraceae bacterium
CGATCGACAGCGCGGCCTGCTTGCCGTCTTCCACCGCCGCAACGGTAAGATCCTGGCCGCCGGCCACGCAGTCGCCGCCGGCCCAGACATTGTCGAGCGTGGTCTTGCGATTGGCGTCCACGGCAATGCGGCCGCCCGTAACGCGCAGTATCGCAGAGGCAGCGCCCAGTTCGTCCCAAGCTATCTCCTGGCCGATCGCCTTGAAGACGATGTCCGCGTTCAGGGCAAAAGTCTCGCCCGTCCCTTCCAGCTTGCCATCGGCCCCTTCGCGCGTGTACTCGAGCTCGATGCGGGTGACATGCTCCTTTCCGACCAGGCGCACCGGCCGCGCCCAGTGCTTGATCCGCACGCCACAACTCTGGGCCAGTTGCTGTTCAAACCGGCTGGCGCCCATCTGCTGCTGACCGCGCCGGTAGACGATCGTGACATCCTCAGCGCCGAGGCGCTTGCTCTGCACAGCAACATCAATAGCAGTCATGCCGCCGCCGATGACGACGACGCGCCGGCCGACCGGCAATCGGGTCTTGTCGGGGGCCTGACGCAATTCGGCGATGTACTTGACGGCATCGATCACGCCCGGCAGGTTTTCAGATTCCAGACCCAGTTGATTCACGCCAGCGAGCCCGACAGCAAGAAACACCGCATCGTAGCCGCGACACAACTGGGCGAGTGACAGATCACGACCGAGAGCGACGCCGCTGCGCACCGCGATGCCGCCGATGGAGAGAATGTAGGCAACCTCACGCTGCGCAAAATCGTCGACCGTCTTGTAAGCCGCGATCCCGAATTCATTGAGTCCGCCGAGCTTGCCGTCGCGGCTCATGATCGTGACTTCATGACCGAGGCAGGCCAGCCGGTGGGCGCAGGACAAGGCAGCCGGGCCACCGCCAATCACCGCAACGCGCTTGCCGGAGGCCTCCGCCCGCTCGAACAACTGCGTCCCGGACGCAAATACCGGGTCGGTTGCGTAGCGCTGCAACAGTCCGATGTCGACCGGCTTGTCCTCGTGAACATTGCGGACGCAGGCCTGCTCGCACAGCACCTCGGTCGGGCAGACCCGCGCGCACATGCCGCCCATGATGTTCTCGGACAGGATCGTGTGAGCCGCGCCCTCGAGGTCGCCGCTCCTGATGGACTGGATGAAGCGCGGGATATCGATGCCGGTCGGGCAGGCGGTCGTGCACGGTGCCGCGTAGCAGAAGTAACAGCGGTCCGCGGCTATCAGCGCTTCGGACTTCGTGAACGGCGGGTGCAGGTCCGCAAAATTCCGCTCGATCTCGGCAGCATTCAACCGGCCCGGGACGACGTCAGGTTGCGGGCGGGCCATGGCTCAGCGCCGCGGGCGCTCTACGGCGCTTGGCCTCGCGAGCTCGGACTGTCTCTTCACGGCATCGTAGTACGGCGCGAACGGCGGCCGGTTCACGTAACGGCCTGCTCCCCGCTCGACCCGCAGATCTCCATCGGCATAAACGACCTTGCCAGCGCTGATCGTATGTGAGGCGCAACCCTTGACCGTCATGCCTTCGAAAATATTGAAATCGATATTCTGGTGATGGGTTTTCGCTGAGATGGTCTTGTTGGCTGCCGGATCCCAGACGACCAGGTCCGCATCCGCGCCGATCGATACGCTGCCCTTGCGCGGATAGATATTGAAGATCTGCGCGGCATTCGTTGAGGTGACCCGCACGAACTCGTTCATGGTCAGGCGCCCGGTGCCGACCCCGTGATGCCACAGCAATTCCATGCGGTTCTCGATGCCAGCCGTCCCATTCGGAATCTTGCGGAAATCGTCGCGACCGGCCGCTTTCTGGTCGGCACAGAAGCAGCAGTGATCTGTCGCGGTCGTTTGCAGGTTGCCGGCCTGCAGACCGCGCCACAGCGCCGCCTGGTGTTCCTTGCCGCGGAATGGCGGGCTCATCACGTGGGCGGCCGCGCGCGTGAAGTCCGGGTCGCGATAGACGGAATCGTCGATCAGCAGGTGCCCGGCCAGCACTTCGCCAAATACGCGCTGGCCTTCGTTGCGGGCACGCGTGATCGCTTCCAGCGCCTGACGCGATGAGACATGCACCACGTAAATCGGCACGCGCAGCACCTCGGCGATCCGGATGGCACGATTGGCCGCCTCGCCCTCGACCTCCGGTGGCCGCGACAGTGGATGGCCCTCGGGTCCGGTGATGCCCTGCCGGAAAATCCGGTCCTGCAAGGTATAAACGAGATCTCCGTTTTCGGCATGGACGGTCACGATGGCGCCGAGCATGACCGCTCTCGAAAAGCTGTTCACCAGCGTCTCGTCGTCCGCCATGATGGCGCCCTTATACGCCATGAAGTGCTTGAAGCTGTTGACGCCGTGATCGCGCACCAGCGTTTCCATGTCCGCGCTCACCGTCTCGTC
>JANPCY010000182.1:0-2432 GCA_031431175.1 Steroidobacteraceae bacterium
CAAAATTCGGGATGCCGGTGAATGTGAGCGTCTCACCCTCGGTGAATGTGTCGCCGATATTGATCGTGCCGTGGTTGTGCAAGCCGATGATGTCGCCGGCCCATGCCTCGTCGGTCTGCTGCCGGTCCGCCGCCATGAAGGTCATCGCGTCCCCGATGCGTACCTCCTTGCCGAGACGCACGTGATGGAGCCGCATGCCGCGCTGGTAGCGGCCCGAGCAGATGCGCATGAAGGCGATGCGATCGCGATGGGCCGGATCCATGTTGGCCTGGATCTTGAAGACAAATCCGGTGAGGGCCGGTTCGTCGCCCTCCACCACGCGTGTCGTGGTCTGGCGCGGCCGGGGTGCGGGCGCGTTCCCGACGAAGGAGCCGAGCAGCTCCTCGACGCCGAAATTGCCGATCGCCGAGCCGAAATGTACGGGCGTCTGCCTGCCCGCCAGATATTCCTCGACGTCAAAGGCCGGCATTGCGCCGCGCACGAGTTCTGCCTCCTCGCGAAACGCCTGCGCGGCATCGCCGAGCAGCGCATCCGCCTCGCCGCTGGCAAGCCCTTCGATGGTCAGGTTTCTCCCGACCCGTCCGCTGCGCGCGCCATCGTAAACATAGATACGGTCCTGCGGAAAATGATAGATGCCGCGCAATTCGCGGCCCATGCCGATCGGCCAGGTCACCGGCGTGCAGGTGATGCCCAGCACACGTTCGATTTCGTCCAGCAGTTCGACCGGCGGTCTGCCGTCGCGATCGAGCTTGTTGATAAAGGTCATGATCGGCGTGTCACGCAGGCGGCAGACCTCCATCAGCTTGATCGTGCGCTCCTCGACGCCCTTGGCGCAGTCGATGACCATCAGTGCCGAATCGACCGCCGTCAGCGTTCGGTAGGTGTCTTCAGAGAAGTCCTCGTGGCCAGGCGTGTCGAGCAGGTTGATGATGCGATCGCGGTACGGGAACTGCATGACCGACGAAGTCACCGAGATGCCGCGCTGTTGCTCAAGACGCATCCAGTCGGAGGTCGCATGGCGCGCGGCCTTGCGTCCCTTGACCGCGCCCGCCATCTGGATCGCACCGCCGAACAACAGGAGTTTTTCGGTCAGCGTCGTCTTGCCCGCATCCGGATGCGAGATGATCGCGAAGGTGCGGCGGCGTGAAATTTCGTCGGATGGTGCGGTCATCAGGCGTCGCGCAGCGCGCCGAGTTCGAGCCGGTAGACCATGGCATCCTCGCGACCGTCATGCGACTGGTAGTAGCCGCGCCTGTGGCCAACGCACTCGAATCCGATCTCTTGATACAGCGAAATGGCCCCTTTGTTCGAGCGCCGCACCTCGAGGAATGCGTCGCGGATGCCGCGGTCGCGCGCGTGGCACAGCATCTCCAGCAGCAACTTGCGCCCGATGCCGCGCCGGCGTATTGCCTGCTCGACGCAGAAATTCAGGACATGCGCCTCGCCCGCGCCCATCGAAAGCACCGAGTAACCGGCGACGCCCCCGGTCGTGTCGACGACCATGCAATGGTAGCCGACCCGCAGGCAGTCACTGAAAATCTGGTCACTCCACGGGAATGCGTAGGACGCGCGCTCGAGTGCCACCACCGGCACGAGATCCGCCTGCGTCATCGGCCGGAACCGCCACGCGAGTCCTGTGAATGTGTCACGCGCCGTCGCCACTGGCGAGCACTCCCATTGCAAGCTTCAGGTCTTCCCAGGATTTGCGCTTCTCGGTCGGCGAGCGCAGCAGGTAGGCCGGGTGATAGGTCACGACCACCGGCCGCTGGCCGAGCCGGTGGATGCGGCCGCGCATCCGCGCAATCGTGTCATCGCGTTCGAGCAGGCGCTGCGCCGCGATGCGGCCCACGCAGAGAATAACGGCGGGATTCACCAACTCGATCTGGCGCAGCAGATAGGGCAGGCAACGATCGGTTTCCTCAGTGGCAGGATCACGATTGTTCGGCGGACGGCATTTCAGGACATTGGCGATGTAGACCTGCGGGCGCTCGAACCCCGCCGCCCTCAGCATCGAATTCAGCAGCTGGCCGGCACGGCCGACAAAGGGTTCGCCCTGACGGTCCTCGTCGGCGCCTGGCGCCTCGCCGATCACCATGAGCCGCGCGCCGATATCCCCGGTGCCGAATACAGTCTGCGTGCGTGTCTCGCATAGCCGGCACTGCGTACACTCGCGCACCGTTGCAGCCAGCGTCGTCCAGTCCATGCCAGCTGGCGCCACGGCCGGTGCCTGCTGCGGCGCCGACGCCGCAGGCCGGCCGCGCGGCACATAGGCAGTGATACCCAGCGCTTCCAGCGCCGAATTGCGTCGCGCGACCATCGGCTCAGCCGCCCTCGCCTGCGTTGCTGGCCCCGCGCGGCCGCTTGCGGATCTTGAGCCAGGTCCAGCCGATCGGGCCGGACAGGGCGAAACCACTGAACAGCACGAACAACAC
>JANPCY010000183.1:0-1849 GCA_031431175.1 Steroidobacteraceae bacterium
CGCCGAGAAGCGCGAGGTGCCAGTCGGCGCCTGTCTGATCCTGCTCGGCGGGCCGGCAATGCTGATCGGGCTGGGTGGCGGCGCCGCATCGTCGCTCGGTAGCGGCACGAGCAGCGCGCAACTCGATTTCGCATCGGTGCAACGCGGCAACCCGGAAATGCAGCGACGTGCCCAGGAAGTCATCGACCGTTGCTGGGCGATGGGCGAGGACAATCCGATCCTGATCATCCATGACGTCGGCGCCGGCGGCCTGTCGAATGCGGTGCCCGAAGTCATCGCGCACAGCCGGCGCGGTGGGCGCATCGAATTGCGCGACGTGCCGAATGACGAGCCCGGCATGTCCCCGCTTGAAATCTGGTGCAACGAGGCGCAGGAACGCTACGTGCTGGCGGTCGCGCCCGTGCGTCTCGAACAGTTCCTCACTCTGTGCCGCCGCGAACGCTGCCCGTGCGCCGTGATAGGGAGCACGACCGGCGACGGCCAGTTGCAGGTGCATGACGCGCAGTTCGGGCAGTTGCCGGTCGACATCCCGGTGGCGGCACTACTGGGCAAGCCGCCGCGCATGCGGCGTGAGGCGAGACGTCGTGCCTGGGCAGGCGATGGATTCGATGCGGCAGGCATCGATCCGGCCCATGCGCTCGAGCGGCTGCTGCGGCTGCCGACGATCGCCGACAAGGGATTCCTCGTGACCATCGGCGACCGCAGTGTCGGCGGTCTCATCAGCCGGGATCCGCTGGTCGGACCCTGGCAGGTGCCGGTCAGCGATGTCGCAGTGACGCTGTCGGGGCTGCGCGGGCACACCGGAGAAGCGATGTCAATCGGCGAGCGTCCGCCGATCGCGCTGCTGGACGGCCCCGCTTCGGGACGCATGGCGGTCGGTGAGGCAATCACGAACATCGTGGCGGCCGATGTGCGCAACCTCCGAAACATCCGCCTGTCGGCCAACTGGATGGCCGCCTGTGGTGAGCCCGGCGAGGACGCGAACCTGTATGACACCGTGCGCGCGCTCGGCGAGGAATTATGCCCGGCGCTCGGCATTGCCATTCCGGTCGGCAAGGATTCGCTGTCGATGCGGTCCACCTGGCGGCGCGATGCGGTGGATTGCTCGGTGATCGCTCCGCTGTCGGTTGTCATTTCCGCATTTGCACCGGTTGCGGATGTGCGCCGCACGCTGACACCGGTGCTCGATAGGACGCAGGGTCCGACGCGGCTCCTGCTGCTCGATCTCGGTGCCGGTCGAGACCGGTTGGGCGGCTCCTGCCTGGCGCAGGTGCATGGGCGTATCGGCGATCTGCCACCGGATCTCGACGATCCACCGGCGCTCGCATCATTCTTTACGGCAATCCGCGAGCTCACGGACGCCGGTCTCGTGCTCGCCTATCACGACCGCTCGGATGGCGGCGTGGCGATCGCGCTGCTCGAAATGGCATTCGCTGGCCGCGCGGGCCTCGACATCGATCTTGGTGCGGTCGCAGACCCGGTCGCGGCGCTATTCAGCGAGGAACTTGGCGCCATCCTGCAATTGCGCGAAAGCGATGCAGGCGCGGTTCTGGAGATTTTGGTGCGACATGGACTCGGCAGGCTTGCGCGGTTGATCGGCAAGGTGACGCATGGCCGCCGTGTCCGAATCGTCGCCAATGGCCGTGCGCTGATCGACGATGACCGGGTGCGGCTACGCGGTGCCTGGGCCGAGACCAGCTGGCATATGCAGCGCCTGCGTGACGACCCGGACTGTGCTGACGAGGAACAGGCCGCGCGCCTGGACGAAGCAGATCCCGGCTTGTCCTGGCGGCCGTCATTCGATCCCGACAGTGATATCGCCGCGCCGATGATCGCGACCGGCGTGCGG
>JANPCY010000184.1:0-3369 GCA_031431175.1 Steroidobacteraceae bacterium
GTCAAGACCTTCGACTCCGCCGGCAATGTCACCGGTGAACGGCGCTTCATCGGCCTCTGGACATCGTCCGTCTACTACCGGAGCCCGCGCGAGATTCCCGTGCTGCGCCACAAGGTGCGGAGTGTCATCGACCACTTCGGCCTGAAGCCGACGAGCCACGACAGCAAGGCCCTCGTCCAGGCGCTCGAGACATTCCCACGCGACGAACTGTTCCAGGCGACTGTCGGCGAACTCGTGCGCATCGTGCGCGGCATCGTGAATCTCTACGAGCGCATCCAGGTGCGATTGTTCGTCCGCCGTGACGCCTTCCGCCGCTTCTACTCCTGCCTCTTGTTCGTTCCGCGAGATCGCTACAACACCCAGGCGCGTGAACGCATCGAGCGGCTCGCGCTGCAGGCCTTTGGCGGCCAGGCGATCGAATCGCAGGTGCAGCTCTCGGAGTCGGTGCTCGCAAGGCTCCACATGCTCGTGCGCACGCCGCTGAAAGGCAGCCAGCAAGTCGATACAGCCGGGCTCGAGCGCCAGATCATGGAATCCGTGCGTACCTGGCGGGACCACCTGAAGGAGGGGTTACGCGAGACCCACCAGGAAACGGGATCACTGCGCCTGATGCGTGACTGGGGTGACGCCTTCCCGGCCGCCTATCAGGAAGCCTCGACGATGGAAGTCGCCATCGGCGATATTGCCTGCCTGGAAGCGCTCGTCGCCGAACCAACCGGTTTGCGCATGAGCCTTTACCGCCCCGGGGGCGAGCCACTACACAAGGTGCAGTTCAAGCTATTCCGCCGCAACCACCCAATACCGATTTCTGACGTGCTGCCGACCATTGAGAACCTGGGCCTCAAGCTGATCAGCGAGCGCCCTTACGAAATCAAGGGGGCTGCGGGTACTTTCTGGATCCAGGACTTCGAGCTCGAACACCCGCGCGGCGTGCGCATCGACCTTGCCAGCGACGGGCCGCGATTCAAGTCGACATTCGCCAGTGTATGGCTTGGACGCGCGGACAATGACGGTTTCAATCGACTCGTGCTCGCCGCGAACCTGGAGTGGCGCGAGGCAATGGTGCTCAGGACCTACGCGCGCTGGTTCGGGCAACTTGGCCTGCCACTGTCGCAGGCCTATGTGGAAAACGCGCTCGCGACCAATGCCACAGCGGCCAGCCGCCTGTTGCGCCTGTTCAAAGCCAAGTTCGACCCGAAGACAAAGAGCGCCGACCGCAGGCGCGCCGAGGCCAGCCAGCGCCGCGCGCTCGAGAGGCTGCTTGCGCGGGTCACGCGCATCGACGACGACCGCATCCTGCGCGCATTCCTGACGGCGATCGATGCCACGCTGCGGACAAATTTCTTCCAGACCGCACCAGGCGGCGGGCCGAAGTCTTATCTTTCGATCAAGCTCGACCCGCGCAAGGTCGCGGAAGTGCCGGCTCCCAGGCCGATGTTCGAAATATTCGTGCACTCGCCGCAGTTCGAAGGCGTGCACCTGCGCATGGGCCGCGTCGCCCGGGGCGGCCTGCGCTGGTCGGACCGCCGCGAGGATTTCCGCACCGAAGTCCTCGGCCTGATGAAGGCCCAGAACGTCAAGAACACGGTCATCGTGCCGGTCGGGGCGAAAGGCGGCTTCGTGCCACGGCGGCCACCGTCGACACGTGACGAGGCGCAGCGCGATGGCATCGACTGCTATCGCATGTTCATCCGTGCACTACTCGACCTGACCGACAATGTGGTCGGCGGAAAAATCCTGCCACCCACAAATGTCGTGCGCTGCGATGGCAATGATTCCTACTTCGTGGTCGCGGCGGACAAGGGGACGGCGACATTCTCGGACGTCGCCAATTCAATCTCGGCCGAGTACGGCTTCTGGATGGGCGACGCATTCGCCTCTGGCGGCTCAGCCGGCTACGATCACAAGAAAATGGCCATCACGGCACGTGGCGGCTGGGAGTCGGTTCGCCGTCACTTTCGCGAAATTGGCGTCGACATTCAGTCCCAGGACTTCACGGTCGCCGGCATCGGCGACATGTCGGGCGACGTGTTCGGCAATGCGATGCTGCTTTCAAAGCACATTAGGCTGCAGGCAGTCTTCAATCACCAGCACATTCTGCTCGACCCTTCGCCGGACGCGGCGCGAAGCTTTGTCGAGCGCCAGCGCCTGTTCAGGCTACCGCGCCAGAGCTGGGAGGACTACGACACGAAGCTGCTGTCGAAGGGCGGCGGGGTCCATTCGCGCCAGAGCAAGACGATCGCCCTGTCACACGAGGCGCGCGCGATGCTTGCGTTGCAAACCAGCTCTGCGACGCCTGTGGAGATAATCCGCGCGATCCTGAAGCTGCCCGTGGACCTGCTGTGGAATGGCGGCATCGGCACCTACGTAAAGTCCAGCGAGGAAACCCACGCGGAAATCGGCGATCGCTCAAATGACGCGGTGCGCATTGACGGCCGTGAATTGCGCTGCCGCGTAGTCGGCGAAGGCGGAAACCTCGGGCTCTCGCAACGCGGGCGTGTGGAATACGCGGCAGCCGGCGGGCGCATCAACACCGATTTCATCGACAATTCCGGCGGTGTCAACTGCTCGGATGTTGAGGTCAATCTCAAGATCCTCCTGAATCCGCTGATGGTGTCCGGCAAGCTCAAACGTGGCGTTCGCGACCGCTTGCTGGCACGCATGACGGACGAAGTGGCCGCGCTCGTGCTGCGCAATAACTACCTGCAGAGCTTCGCGATCTCGACACTGCAGGCGCGCGCCGCCGAGCGCATCTCGGAACTCGGACACGTGATCCATGCACTCGAGCGGGCAGGAACCCTCGATCGGGCACTGGAGGCGCTGCCGCCCGGCGACGAAATCATTGAGCGTCGCCGCAAGGGTCTGGGTCTCACGCGGCCCGAACTCGCAATGCTGCTGTCGTACTCGAAGATTTGGCTGTACGACCGGTTGATCGAATCCGATGTGGCCGAGGACAGCTTTCTCGGCAGCGAATTGACGCGCTATTTCCCGGTACCGGTGCAGAAGAAATATCCGGGCCCGATCCTGCGCCACCAATTGCGCCGCGAAATCATCGTAACCGCGACTACCAACAGCCTTGTCAATCGCATGGGACCGGTCTTTGCGATCCGCGCCCAGGAGGACACCGGTGCGGATGTCGGCAGCATTGCACGTGCCTACTCGATCGCGCGGGAAGTAACCGGCATGCGGGAACTGTGGGCAGATATCGAGGCACTGGACGACCGCGCGCCGACCGAACTTCAGTACGACATGATGTACGAGACCACCAGGCTGCTGCGGCACCTCAGTCACTGGGTGCTGCGGAATCTCGGGGCTGATCTGGACATCGAGCGCGCGGTATCGCGCCTCGGCCCGGGCCTTAGCGACCTG
>JANPCY010000185.1:0-2247 GCA_031431175.1 Steroidobacteraceae bacterium
CAGTGTGGCCCCGCTGGGTTGAGATGCGTGAATTGCGAAGCAGCGGGGCGACGCGGGACCGGCTGCTACGGTCCGCGTTCACACGCGGTCCGGGTCCCCGGTCCCGGAGACGACAGATCAAGACGAGGAGCGCGTGTCGACATGGCGATTTACCACCTGTCCGTAAAGCCGGTCTCTCGCGGGGCCGGTCGCAGTGCGACCGCCGCCGCGGCGTACCGCGCGGCCAAGCGGGTCCTGGACCACACCACGGGCCAGGTATTCGACTACACGCGCAAGAGCGGCGTCGAGCATGCCGAGATTGTGCTGCCGACGGAGGCCGCGAAGCGCGACATCAACTGGGCGCGGGATCGCCAGCAGCTATGGAACGCGGCCGAGGTCGCAGAGAAGCGCAAGGACGCGCGCGTGGCGCGCGAGTACGAAGTCGCGTTGCCGCAAGAACTGACCCGGTCGCAGCGGCTGGAACTCACGCGGACGTTCAGCCAGGAGATTGCGAACCGCTACGGCTGCGCGGTGGACTTCGCGGTGCATAGGCCGCATCGGGAGGGCGACGAGCGGAACTTCCATGCCCATATTCTGACGACCACCCGCCAGATCGAGGCGACCGGGCTCGGCGCCAAGACCTCGATCGAGTGGGCTGACACCGACCGGGCCAAGCGGGGACTCAGTTCCGGCAAGGAGGAAATCGCCGAGATCCGCGGGCGCTGGGCGGTGCTCACCAACGAGAAACTGCGGGCGCTTGGCTACGAGGCCCGGGTCGATCACCGGAGCCTGGAAGACCAGGGCATTGACCAGGAGCCGACGACCCATCTGGGGCCAGCCGTCAGCGGCATGCAACGCCGGGGGATGGCGACGGAGGTCGGAGAGCGGATCGAGGCCGAGGCGCAGGCGCGGCTGGAACTCGCCGCCGAAATCGGGCGGCTCCAGCGCGAGATCGAACAGATCCACCGCTCGATCATCGAACTGTCGACGGACATCCGGGCCGCCCTCGCGGCCCGCGACACGGTCCAGAGCCACGGGGCAGCCATGCGAGCGGAAGCCGAGACGAAGCAAACGCCCGAGCAGATCCAGGAGGACGCGCGCGAACGCTGGCTCGAGTACCGCGAGCAGCAAGCAGGGAAGGGCATGGATGTGGGGCAGGAAGAAGACACGGAGGCCATCCCGGGCCGACAGAAAGGCCACGACATACCGGACGATGATTTCTTTCTGTAGAGCCGCGCGTCGGGGATGTTGTGCGGCGGAATTGATGTCTAATTGGAGTTAAAGGTCACTTGGACAACGAAGTTGCTTCAGCCGGTCTGGCCTGATAGCTTGCCCTTTATGGCACGTCCTCTCGCGAAAATTCACGAAGAAATTCGGACACTTAGCGCTCCAGAGAAGGAAGCTTTGCTTCGACTTCTTTGGGAGGAATTGGATGGCCCCTCTGACCCTGATGTCGAAGCCGCTTGGTTGGAGGAAGTGCGGAGGCGCGGCCAGGAGATTGATGCGGGCCGGGTCGAGCTTGTGCCCGCGGATCTGGTATTCCGGAAGCTCGGAGCCGCGCTGAAAAAGTGACGCCTGAGTTTCACCCGGCGGCACAGGAAGAATTCGCCGCTGCAGTGATGATCGGCGACACACGCGCTGCTGGGCTTGGGCTTGAGCTTCTCCTCGAGACGCAGCGGGTGGTTGCACTCTTGTGCGACTTACCAGACGTTGGCGAATCCCTCGATGAGCGCTATCGGCGATTTCCGCTCAGACGCTTTCCGTTCGGGCTCGTATATCGAGTCGACGGTTCTCGTCTGCGCATCGTCGCGTTCGCGCATCGGCGTCAACGACCCAGATATTGGGTCAGTCGCAAGTGACCTCTAACGATGCAGCGTTCGGCGCATCTCGGGCGCAGTTTCTTCTTGGCCCTCGGCTTCCTGGCCCGTCGTTTTAGCTAGGCACTGGCCGCGCTTCAACCTACAAGCGCGGCGACTACGTACGGGGCGGGGGAGAGCGGCGAAGCAAAGCGCGCCGCGACCAGTTCGCTCGCGCTGGCATTCCGATTCCGTCACTCGATGAAACGAAGCACTTGAAGCTGATCGGCACGATCGGCAGCGGTAGCACGACTGCAATTCGCGAGCTGCTCGGCGCCGATGTTGGCCCGTGCGCTGCGGCGGGAATTTCGATTCATGTTTCCGTACCGCTGTCCGTACGGCGACGTTCAGTTCTTGGAGAACAACGTAACATATTGATTATAATGGTGGGCGGTACTGGGATCGAACCAGT
>JANPCY010000186.1:0-1694 GCA_031431175.1 Steroidobacteraceae bacterium
GCATCGGCATCCAGCCCGACGTGCTGCTGTGCCGCTGCCGCGATCCGCTGCCGGACGAACAACGGCGCAAGATCGCCCTGTTCACGAATGTTGAAGAGCGCGCGGTCATCTCGGCCGTCGACGCCGACGACATCTACCGCATTCCGATCCTGCTGCATGAGCAGCATCTCGATGACATCGTCTGCGAGAAGCTGCGTCTCGACGCGCCACCGGCGGACTTGCGCGAATGGCAGCAGGTGGTCGCCGCGCGCCACGTGAGCGATGCAACCGTCAATGTCGCGATGGTCGGCAAGTACGTGCAGATCCGCGATTCCTACATCTCGTTGAACGAGGCGCTGCAGCACGCCGGCCTCAAGACGCGCACCAGGGTCAAGATTCACTACGTCGAATCGACTGACATCGAGAGCAATGGCCCCGGCTGCCTAGCCGGTATGGACGCGATCCTGGTCCCGGGCGGTTTTGGCGAGCGCGGCATCGAGGGCAAGATCCAGGCTGTGCGCCAGGCGCGGGAGAGTGGCATCCCGTACCTCGGCATCTGCCTCGGCATGCAGGTTGCGGTGATTGAATTCGCGCGCCATGTGCTGGGACTCGCCGGCGCGAATTCAACCGAATTCCTGCGTTCGGCGGCCGTTCCGGTCATCGCTTTGATCACCGAATGGCGCGACCGAAGCGGTGAGACGCTCAGGCGTGACGACAAATCGGAGCTCGGCGGCACGATGCGCCTGGGCGCGCAGGAATCGCGCATACGTCCGGGCACGTTGGCGCGCGCGGTGTACGGCCGCGACGCGATCCATGAGCGGCACCGGCATCGCTACGAATTCAACAACAACTATCTGGAAAGCATGCAGAAGGCCGGGTTCACGTTCTCCGCGTTTTCGGAGGACGACCTGGTCGAGATCGTGGAATTACCCTCGCATCCCTGGTTCCTCGCGGTGCAGTTCCATCCCGAGTTCACGTCGAACCCGCGTGACGGACACCCGCTGTTCACCGGATTCGTGCGCGCGGCGCGCGAGCATGCAAGCGGGCAGATGCTGCAGGCGGCGAGCGCATGAAGCTCGCCGGCGCGACCATCGGGGCTGAGCGGCCGCTGTTCCTGATCGCCGGGCCCTGTGTCGTCGAGAATGCGCAACTCACCCTCGACATCGCCGGTCAGCTCAAGGAGATCACCACCGCGCTCGGCATCCCGTTCGTGTTCAAGGCCTCGTATGACAAGGCCAACCGCTCAGCGCGTGCTTCCTACCGTGGGCCGGGTATCGAGGAGGGCCTGCGGGTACTTGCCGAGGTCCGGCGCCAGTACGGCGTACCGGTGCTGACGGACGTGCATGAAGACACGCCGCTCGGCGAGGTCGCCGCGGTCGTCGACGTGCTGCAGACGCCGGCGTTCCTGTGCCGGCAGACCAATTTCATCGTCAACGTCTGCTCCCAGGGCAAGCCGGTGAATATCAAGAAGGGCCAGTTCCTGAGTCCCTGGGAAATGGCCAATGTCATCGAGAAAGCGCGCTCGACCGGCAATGCCGCCATCATGGTCTGCGAACGCGGATTCAGTTTTGGCTACAACAATCTGGTCTCGGACATGCGCGCGCTCGCCGTGATGCGCGGCTTCGGCGCGCCGGTGGTGTTTGACGCGACGCATTCCGTGCAGTTGCCGGGGGCCAAGGGCTCGGCCTCTGGCGGCCAGCGCGAATTCGTGCCGG
>JANPCY010000187.1:0-2842 GCA_031431175.1 Steroidobacteraceae bacterium
GGCAGTGCTTCGAGCGCGGTGCGAATGGCCTTCGCTATCTGCTGCTGGGACCTGGTACAGCGGGTCCGGGGCGGCGGCTGGAACTGCGCGGCCAGCACCTGAAATGGCAGGCCCAGACAGGCGAGTTACTGTTGTTCGACAATCAGGACCTCGCGCGCGGCCGCGTGCTGGTGCTCGCGCCGCACCCGGATGATGCCGAGATTGCAGCCTTCGGACTTTATTCGGGCCGCGAGTCATTCATCGTCACGCTGACCGCCGGCAACTACGTGGACGGACTCTACGGCCAACTGCACGACGATCCCTCAATCCAGGACGCCTGGCGCGGAGAGATGCGCAGTTGGGATAGCGTCTCGGTGCCGCTGCTGGGTGGGGTGCCGCCCGAGCGTGTAGTCAATCTGGGCTACGAAACCAATTCGTTGCCGGAAATGGCAAAAGGCACGCAGGGCGAGTTCACGAGCCAATTTCGTCGCGGAGCCGTCGAAGCACGGCTGGATGGCCGGCTCGCGGCTTCAAACTGGTCAAGCGTGGTGGCGGATCTGGCGGCGATCCTGTCCGCAGTCAAGCCAGAGTTGATCGTGACGCCACACCCGGCGCTCGACTCCGCGCCCGACCATCAGTTCACGACCATCGCGCTGCTCGAAGCACTGAAAGCCACCGGGGACAGCCGGGCCACACTGCTGCTCTACGACAATCACCATCGCCTCTCGGAGTACTACCCCTTCGGGTCTTCCGAGACCCGCATCGGCCTGCCACCCTGGTTCGGCGGCGTAGAATTCGCCTCCGTGTATTCACATGAACTCGATGAGACCGTCCAGTTGCGAAAACTGTTCGCACTGGAAGCGATGCACGATCTTCGCGAGCCTCCGCTGCGGTTGACGGGCGGCCCGGCCCGGGTATTCACCGATCGCCTCCGGCAGTCATTCGAGCTCATCCGTCGCGATCCAGTCGGCGATTACAGCTACTTCCGGCGGGCGGTACGGCCCAATGAATTGTTCTTCGTCTACCGTCCGCAGGATCGCCAGGCGCTTGAGCAGCCGCTGAAGTGAGCTGAATTCAATCGGCCTCGAACTGATTCTCGTAGCGCCGGCGAAGCTGCGCCGGCTGTCGGCTTTTCTCCAGCCAGGCATTGCCGATTACGAGCATCTCCAGATCAGTACCCATGAAACAGCGGAAGCTGTCTTCCGGCGTACAGACCAGTGGCTCACCGCGCACGTTGAAGCTCGTGTTGACGATGACCGGGCAGCCGGTCAACACGTGGAACTTCGAGATCAGCGCGTGATAGCGCGGATTTGTTTCGCGGTGCACGGTCTGTACACGCGCGGAATTGTCCACGTGCGTCACTGCCGGTATCGTCGAGCGCGGCACGTTGAGCTTGTCGATGCCGAACAGCTGCTTCTGTTCCGCCGACATCGCCAGCCGATGTTCCGGCCGGACATCGGCGACCAGCAGCATGTACGGGCTGTCCTCGTCGAGTTCGAACCAGCGGTCAGCGTGTTCGCGCAACACTGACGGTGCGAACGGGCGGAACGACTCACGGAACTTGACCTTCAGATTCAGCAGTTTTTGCATGGTCGGCGACCGCGCATCGCCGAGGATCGAGCGTGCTCCCAGCGCGCGCGGCCCGAACTCCATGCGTCCTTGGTGCCAGCCAACGGCAAGCCCTGCTGCCAAAGCGCGGGCACAGCGGTCGATGATCTCGCCCTCCTCCAGCATTTCGAAAACGGCGCCTGCTGCGGCCAACTGCCTGCTGATCCCGGCATCGTCATAGGCCGGCCCGAGGTAGCTGCCGTTCATGCCGTCGCGGCCCGGATCGACGCGATTCCGTGGCGCGCCCTTGTACAGGTGATAGGCACCGAGCGCGGCGCCCAACGCCCCGCCCGCATCGCCGGCGGCGGGCTGGATCCAGATCCGATCAAAAATTCTTTTTCTCAACAGCTTGCCATTGGCGACGCAATTGAGCGCAACACCGCCGGCCAGGCAAAGATTGCGCTCGCCGGTTTCCTTCGCAACGCTGGCTGCAAGCTTTATCACGATTTCCTCCGTGATCGCCTGCACGCTGGCCGCGAGATCCATTTCCCGCTGCCCGAGGCGGTCCTCGGGCTTGCGCGGCGGCCCGCCAAACAGCGCATCGAAGCGCTCATTGGTCATCCGAAGCCCGGTGCAATAATCGAAGTAGTCCAGATTAAGGCGAAATGAACCGTCGTCCTTGATGTCGATCAGGTGCTGCTTGATCGCCTCCAGGTAGCGCGGCTCGCCATAGGGCGCGAGGCCCATGACCTTGTACTCACCGGAGTTGACCTTGAATCCTGTGTAATAAGTGAAGGCGGAGTACAGCAGGCCGAGCGAGTGCGGAAAATGGATCTCCCGCAGCACTTCCAGTTTCCCGCCGTTGCCGTGGGCGAGCGATGTCGTGCTCCACTCTCCGACACCGTCCATGGTCAGGACCGCCGCCCGCTCGAATGGCGAGGGATAAAAGGCGCTGGCCGCATGACTCAGGTGATGCTCCGAGAACAGCAATTTGCCGGTCCAGTCCACGGATGGATCGAGAGCATCGCCGAGTTGCTTCGCCAGCAACTTCTTCTGGAAGAGTTTTTCCTTGATCCACACCGGCAATGCCTGCCGGAACGACGAGAAGCCGCGCGGCGCGAAGGCGAGATAGGTCTCGAGCAGTCGCTCGAATTTCAGGAATGGCTTGTCGTAGAAGGCGATGAAGTCGAGGTCAGTGGGCCGCAGGCCCGCGAACTCCAGGCAGAACCCGGCCGCATGCGTCGGAAAACCCGGGTCGTGCTTGATACGGGTGAAGCGCTCTTCCTGGGCTGCCGCGACGATCTCGCCGTCATCG
>JANPCY010000188.1:0-3009 GCA_031431175.1 Steroidobacteraceae bacterium
CAGGCGATAGGACGTCACTCGATAGGCAGCACTCGGTTCCAGGTGATAGCCAGGCCCACGCAGCTTCTGGCGCGGCGCGGGTTGGCCCTCGGAGGCCAGTTCCGCTACTTGACGGCGCGCAGTCACGGCAAGCTCGATACATGGTTCCTGCCTGGTGATGACCTGGACGGGCGCGACCGTAGCTTCAGCTCGCTGTGGCACCAGACCGACTTCAATGACCGGCTGAGGCTTTCTGCAAGCATCAAGCACGCGAGCGACAGCCGGTATTTCGAGGATTTCGGACTCGGGCCCGACGGCACGAGCGTGACATTCCTGGACCGATACCTGAGCCTCGCCTGGCTCGGGCACGACTGGCGCTTCGATGGCCGCGTGCAGGACTTCCAGACCATCGACCTGTCGGTGGATCCGCTCGCGCGGCCTTATTCGCGGCTGCCGCAACTCGCATTCACCGGGGCATGGCCTTTGTTCGGCGGCGGACTCACCCCGAGTCTCGACGCCGAAGCGACCTGGTTCGACCGCGATGCAGGCACGACCGGTCTGCGCATGGACCTGATGCCGCGTGTCGCATGGCTGCTGCGTGGGCCTGGCTATCACCTGGAACCGAGTGCTGCCTATCGAGTGACGTCCTATCGCCTGTCAGATCTGGCAGCGGGCGCTGACGACGCCCCGAACCGGCGTGCGCCGATCCTTTCGCTGGATGCGGGTCTCGCGTTCGAGCGCGAATCAAGCTCCCGGCGCCGGCTGCTGCAGACGCTGGAGCCGCGCCTGCGCTACACCTGGATCCCGTTTCGCGACCAGTCAGACCTGCCGATATTCGACAGCGCGCTGCCCAGTCTCAATATCGTGCAATTGTTCCGCACGAATCGCTATGTCGGCGCCGACCGGCTGGGGGACGCCAACGAACTCGCCGCCGGGCTGACCACGAGGCTCATCCACGCCGATAGCGGACAGCAATTCCTGTCAGCGACGATCGGTCAACGCTTCTTCTTCGAGCGCCCACGGGTCGTGCTGCCCGGCGAGCCGGTGGAGACGCGCGATGCCTCGAACTTGGTCGGTGAAATCGAGATGACTGCGTACCGGCACTGGAACGCGAGTCTCGCCATGGAATGGGATTACGGTGCCTCGAACACGCTGCTCGGACAAGCCAGCGTCCAGTACCGACCGCGACAAGACACAGTCGTCAATGTCGGCTATCGCTATCGCGAGGGCCTGCTGGAGCAGTGGGACGCGTCGGCCGCCTGGCGGCTGTCAGCGAACTGGCAGGTTTTCGCGCGCCAGGTCTATTCGCTGCGTGACAGGACGTCGATCGACCGTTTTGCCGGCTTCGAATACGGCAGCTGCTGCTGGCGAATCCGGCTGATCGGGCGGCGCTACGTGTCCAACCGCACCGGCGAAAGCGATACTTCGGTGATACTGCAACTGGAACTCAAGGGCCTTTCGTCGGTCGGAACCAGCGACGATACTTTCCTGCGGCGGGGCATTCGTGGATACTCCACCGACCCTGCCGATCCCCTACCCTGACCCGGGCACGCCATGAGCCGAGTTTTGATCAGCCTGCTTGCCGCCCTGACGCTGTCGGGGGCTGCCCATGCGCAGACGCGCGAGCTGTCCACGAGTGGCGTGCCGCTCGATCGCGTTGTGGCGATCGTCAATGAGGGCATCGTGCTGCAGAGCCAGCTCGACACCCAGATCGCGACGATCATGGACCGTCTGCGCGACCAGAAGGCCCAGTTGCCGCCGGCAGACGTGGTCCGGCAGCAGGTGCTCGAGCGGCTGGTGCTGCAGGAAATCCAGCTGCAGCGCGCCCAGCGCCTGGGTGTGCAGGTATCGGATGAGACACTGAATGAGGCGCTGCGCGACGTCGCAAAGCGCAATGGCCTGCCATTCGAAGAGATGCCGGCGGCACTCGCATCCCAGGGGGTGGACTACGCGGCGTACCGTGACGACTTGCGCCGCGAGATATCGGTCTCGATGCTGCGCCAGCGCGATGTATTCCCGCGCATCTACGTGTCGCCGCGCGAGCTCGACCAGGCCCTGCAACGCCAGTTGCAACAGGTCGACGAGAACGCCGAATTCGACGTCTCCCACATCCTGTTGTCACTTCCGGAATCCGCGACCGCCGAGCAGATGACACGCGTCGAGAAACTGGCCGCGGAGATTCATGACCGCGCGAGATCCGGCGACGATTTCGGGCAGCTCGCGCTGACCTATTCGCAGGCCCAGTCTGCACTCGAGCGCGGCAAGCTCGGCTGGCGGCGCCTCAATCAACTGCCACAATTCATCGCCGACCTGGTCGCCGGCATGAAGCCGGGTGAGGTTGCCGCCCCGGTGCGCACGCCGACGGGCCTGCACATTGTTCGCCTCGACGAGACCCGCGGCGCCAGCAGCGGGCCGATGCTGGTCGAGCAGATCCATGCCCGGCATATCCTGCTGCGGCCCAATGAAGTCCAGGACGATGCCACGACTCGTCAGCGGCTTGCCGCGCTCCGCGATCGCATTTTGGCAGGCGAAGACTTCAGCGCGCTGGCGAGCGTGACATCGGAAGATCCGGGTTCGGCGAGCCGCGGCGGCGACCTTGGCTGGAGTTCGCCAGATACATTCGACCCGGAGTTCGAGACCGTACTCGCAACGCTCGAACCGGAACAGATAAGCGAGCCGTTCCGGACCCAGTCCGGCTGGCACATCATCCAGATGCTGGGCAAGCGCACCTACGATCAGAGCGACGAGGTGCGCCGACAACGCGTCCTGACTGCGCTCCGCGAGAGCAAGGTCGACGAGGAGACCGAGCTGTGGCTGCGACGACTCCGCGACGAGGCCTACGTCGAGATCCGCAATCCCTGAACCGCCATTCGCGCCTGATCCTGACGACCGGCGAGCCGGCAGGCATCGGCCCGGATCTGGCGCTCGCCGCGGCGTTGCGCGACTGGCCTTGCGAACTCGTATTTGCAGGTGACCCGGGGCTGCTCGCGGCGCGCGCGCGCCTGCTCCGGCTCGAAATCGAACCCACGG
>JANPCY010000189.1:0-6115 GCA_031431175.1 Steroidobacteraceae bacterium
CGACGATCGAGGAGTTGACCGACTGCACATTCGGAATCTTCGACAGGTGATCGAGGAAGAAAGCCTCGTACTCCTTCATGTCGTGCGTGACGATCCGCAGGCAGAAGTCCCATTCGCCGGTCAGCGTGCAGCAGTCGAGCACTTCGGGCCGGTCACGGATCGCCTTCTCGAATTGCGCGAGCGCATCGCGGCCCTGAGTGGAAAGTCGCACGTGCACGTACACCATCACGTCGAGTCCGAGCGCTTCCCGGTCGAGCAGGGCGACGCGTTGCTTGATGACGCCGCTCTCCTCGAGCTGCTGGATGCGCCGCCAACAGGTCGTCGTGGAGAGTCCGAGCTTGGCCGCGAGCTCGGCGGCCGAGAGCGCACCGTCGCGCTGCAACTCGTCCAAAATTCGACGATCACTTCGATCAAGCACGATGTGCAATTTAGTTTTCATATATAGAGCATATTAGACCATAATGTTTCACTATTTTGCGTTACAGCATAGGATTACGACCGTATTGACGTGATCCCCGGGTAGAATGGCCAGCCGGGGCCCATCCGGCCCCGGTGCGAGGAACCATGTCGACAAAGTCGCGCCTTCACGTCCCGAAGACGCCCGCCCGTCCGGGCGACGCACCCGATTTCAGCTACCTCGAGTTGTCGCCCGCCGGCGCAGTCAGGCGCCCGGAGACGAGCGCGCGGGTCCGTGACATGCAGGCGCTGTCCGAAGACCTCGTACGCGTGCTCGGCGACAAGCACCAGGCGCTCGGGCCGTGGAATCCGCGCCTTGATCCCGCGGAACTGCAGATCGCGTTGCGCCACATGTTGCTGACGCGCGTGTTCGACGATCGCATGCAGCGCATCCAGCGATCCGGAAAGATCAGTTTCTACATGCGCTCTTTCGGCGAAGAGGCCGTGTCGGTTGCAATGGCCATGGCGCTGCATCCGGGCGACATGCTGTTTCCGTCCTACCGCAACCAGGGCCTCTATGTCGTGCGCGGACGGCCGATCGTGGACCTGATGTGCCAGTGCCTTTCGAACACCCGCGACATGTGCAAGGGACGCCAGCTGCCGGTCATGTACCACTGGCGCGAAGGCCGGATCTTTTCGATTTCCGGCAATCTCGCGACCCAGTTTCCGCAGGCTGTCGGCTGGGCGATGGCGGCGGCAATCAAGGGCCAGGACGACATCGCGGTCAGCTGGCTGGGCGAGGGCTCGAGCGCGGAGGCCGATTTCCATCACGCGCTGCTGTTCGCTTCGGTCTACAAGGCGCCGGTGATCCTGAATGTCGTCAACAATCAGTGGGCCATCTCGACTTTTCAGGGTCACGCGGGTGGCGAGCGCCGGAGTTTTGCGGCGCGCGGGCCCGGCTACGGCGTTGCCGGCTTGCGCGTGGATGGCAACGATTTTCTCGCTGTGCACGCGGTGACGCAGTGGGCGGCCGAGCGCGCACGCACCGGGTGTGGCCCGACGCTGATCGAACATGTGACCTACCGGGCCGCCGCACATTCGACCAGCGACGACCCGGCGCGCTACCGCCCGAAGGACGACTATCAGGGCTGGCCGCTAGGCGATCCGATCGAGCGGCTGAAGGGTCACCTGATCACGCTCGGCGAATGGTCCGAAGAGCGGCACCAGGCGCTCACCGCGGAACTCGAAGCTCACGTCGTCTCGTCGTGGAAGGAGGCGGTAAGCTACGGCACATTGACCGAGCCACCACGTCTCGATCCGCACCTGATGTTCGAGGACGTGTTCAAGGAGATGCCGCCGCACCTGCAGAAGCAAGCGGCGGAACTGCGCGCCGAGCTGGAGCGGAGCTGAGTTATGGCGCAGAGAAACATGATCCAGGCGCTGAATTCGGCGATGGATATCATGCTCGCGCGCGACCCGTCGGTCGTGGTGCTGGGCGAGGACGTCGGCTACTTCGGCGGCGTTTTCCGCTGCACCGAGGGCCTGCAGCGCAAGTATGGTGAGCACCGCGTGCTCGATACGCCGATCGCGGAGGGCGGAATCATCGCTGCGGCAATTGGCATGGCCGTGAATGGCCTGCGACCGGTGGCCGAAATCCAGTTCGCCGATTACATCTATCCCGGCTACGATCAGATCGTCAGCGAGTTGTCTCGACTGCGGTACCGCAGCGCTGGCGAGTTCTATGCGCCCATCACGGTGCGCACACCCTCGGGTGGCGGTATCCGCGGCGGCCAGACCCACTCGCAGAGCCCTGAGGCCCTGTTCGCGCACGTCACCGGACTCAAAGTCGTGATGCCGTCGAATCCCTACGACGCCAAGGGTCTGCTGATCACATCGATCGAGGACGACGACCCGGTGATCTTCTTCGAGCCCAAGCGCATCTACAACGGGCCGTTTGACGGCGAGCCGGACAAGCCCGCTGTGCCCTGGAGCGCACATCCGAAGGGGGATGTGCCCGACGGCCACTACACTGTGCCGATCGGCAAAGCCGCGACGGTCAGAAGTGGAAGCGACCTGACGATCGTTACCTATGGCACGATGGTGCATGTATCCGAGGCTACCGCCCGCAAGCTGGGGCTCGATGCGGAAATCATCGACGTGCGCACGATGGTGCCGCTCGATACCGACACGATCTGCAGTTCGGTCGCTCGCACCGGCCGCTGCGTAATCGTGCACGAGGCGACGCGGTTCGCGGGCTTTGGTGCCGAGTTGTCTGCGACCATCCAGGAGGAGTGCTTCTGGAACCTGCAGGCGCCGATTGCGCGCGTGGCGGGCTGGGACACACCCTATCCACATGCCTTCGAGTGGCAGTACTTTCCAGGCCAGGCGCGCGTTGCAAAGGCGCTGAGGACCGTCATGGAGGCCGCATGAGCCGCTATGTCTTCAAGATGCCGGACCTGGGCGAAGGCACGGTCTCCGCCGAGGTCGTCGAGTGGAAGGTCAAGGTCGGCGATCTGGTCACTGAGGACCAGATCATTGCCGAGGTCATGACTGACAAGGCAGCGGTTGAAATTCCCGCGCCGGTCAGCGGTCGGGTGCTCTCGATCAGCGGCCAGCCCGGCGAAATGGTCGCTGTCGGCGCCGAGCTGATCGCCTTCGAAACGGCAGGCGGCGCGACTGCGACGGCACCGGCGCTGGTGCCTGCGCAGGCTGCGCGCGCGGCTCCGGCTGCGGCATCGGCCGCAGTAACACCTGGCACCCGCGTGATGGCATCGCCCGCAACACGCCGCAAGGCGCATGTGGCTGGAATTGATCTCGCAGCCGTCAGCGGCTCCGGTCCCGGCGGGCGCATATCCGCGCAGGATCTTGAGGCCGTGATCAACGGGTCGGGCGACACCATCACCCGGCCGGCCCTGCGCGCGACACGCGAAGGCACCGAGGAAATCAAGATCATCGGCCTGCGCCGCGTGATCGCGCAGCGCATGAGCGAGGCAAAGCGCACCATCCCGCACTTTGCCTATGTCGAGGAAGTCGATGTCACGGAACTCGAAGCGCTCAGGCAGTACCTGAACGCGAGGCTCGAAAAGGGCGCGCCGTCATTAACCTATCTGCCATTCCTCATCACTGCACTTGCGCGCGTGCTGGTACAGTTTCCGCAGTGCAATGCCGTCCATGACGCTGAGCGCAACCTGATCATCCGGCACCGTGCCGTGCACGTTGGTGTCGCGACCCAGACGCCGGACGGCCTGAAGGTTCCGGTCCTGCGCCATGCCGAAGCGCTGTCGCTCGCCGAGATTGCGCTGGAGGTCCGGCGCCTGTCCGAAGCAGCGCGCAACAACAAGTCCACGCGCGAAGAACTGGCGGGCTCCACGATCACGGTCACGAGTCTCGGCAGGCTAGGGGGCATCGCCTCGACACCCGTCATCAACGCGCCCGAGGTCGCGATCATCGGCGTCAACAAGGCCGTGGAACGGCCGGTCGTAATGAATGGCGCGATCACCATCCGCCGCATCATGAATCTTTCGTCTTCCTTCGATCATCGCTTTGTCGACGGCTTCGACGCAGCCGCCATGGTCCAGGCGCTGAAGGAGCGCCTGGAACACCCCGCAACCATCTTCATACAGGATTGATCACGCCATGAACGCACAGCTCATGCATTCCGGCACCACGCCCGAAACCACCACCCGTCCGGCATTCGGCAGCTTGCTGGCGAGCACGATGGCGGTTGCGAATTACCGCGACGGAAAGTGGTCGGCGCACGAGTTGCGCAAGGCCGGTCCGATCGAAATCAGCCCGGCCGCGCACGTGCTGCACTATGCGAGCACCTGTTTCGAGGGCTTCAAGGCCTATCGCTGGGCCGATGGCAGCTTCAACATCTTCCGGATGGACCGCCACATCGCGCGCATGCGCCAGAGCGCGAAGGCACTCACCTTGCCGGAGCCGGATGCGGATCAGCTCGCGGCCATGATCACCGCAGTCGTGGACCGGGTCCGCAGCGAGGTCCCGGAGGCGCCGGGCGCACTGTACCTGCGCCCGATCCTGTTTGGCACGATGCCCAACATCGGCGCGGCGGCGGCGCCTCCTTCTGAGGCGATGCTGCTGGTGCTGGCAAGTCCTGTCTGGGACTATTTTTCATCTGGCCCGAAGCCCTTGCGCATCTACGTCGAGGAGCAGGCGACGCGCTGCGCTTCGCATCTCGGCAGCGTCAAGACCGGCGGCAACTACGCAGCCGCGATGGGTCCGACGCTGGCGGCCCGGCAGAAACACCAGGCGGATCAGGTGCTGTTTTGCCCGGGTGGCGAAGTTCAGGAAACCGGCGCGGCCAACTTCCTGCTGATCCGGGAAGGGAGGATCCTGACCCGCAGCCTCGATACGACGTTCCTGCACGGTGTGACCCGCGATTCGTTGCTCACAATCGCACCGGATCTCGGCTTCAGGGTCGAGCAGCGCGTGTTCACGGTCGAGGAAATGCTCGACTGGGTCAAGGACGGCGAGGCCGCGCTTTCAGGCACGGCAGCGGTTCTGGCCGGTGTCGGCACGCTCGTACGTTCGGGTGGCGGCGAGCATAAGGTTGGGACGGGCGATGTCGGTCCGCACACGCGCCGGTTACGTACGGCACTCGTTTCCATGCAGCAGGGCGAGATACCGACGCCGACGGGCTGGACCACCCGAGTCTGACGGCGCGCCGATGAAAGGACGCACACGGGTCAATCATCCGCCGGACGTCATCGTTCCGCCGGACAATCACCCGCTGGTGGGTCCGATCTACCAATCGGTCAAGTTCGCCTTCGAGAGCCTCGAGGAGACGATCCGGGCCTATCGTGGCGATCGGCCAGGCTTCTTTTATGCGCGCACGTCCAATCCAACCACGCGCCAGCTCGAGAAACTGCTGGCTGAACTGCAGGGACGCGACGATTGCATCGCGCTGGGCTCGGGAGTCGCAGCGATATCAAGCTGCCTGTTGTCGCTCACTCGGGCGGGCGATCATATCCTGTGTTTCGTCGAGACCTATGGTCCCAGCCGCCAGCTGATCTGTGGCCTGCTGGGCCGCTTCGGCGTGCAGCACACGATGTTATCGATTGAAGATGATGCAGGCATCGAACGCGTGCTCGCCGGGCGGCCGACCAGGCTGGTCTGGTTCGAGAGCCCGACCAACCCGGTCACCAGGATCGCGGATCTCGGGCGAATCACCCAGGCGGCGCACGCGCACGGCGCGCTGACCGTTCTTGACAACACCTTTGCCGGATTTCACAACCACGGCCAGTACGGCATCGACGTTTTCGTGCACAGCCTCACGAAGTACGCTTCCGGTCACGGCGACGTCATGGGTGGAGCAATCATCGCGCGCGACGAGCTGGTTCGGTCCATGCGCCGCGAAACGATCGAACTCGGAGCGCTGCTCGACCCGCATGCTGCGTTTCTCGTGATGCGGGGCATGAAAACCTATTACCTGCGCCATGAGGCCCAGGCGGCGAGTGCCGCGCGCATCGCCACTTTCCTCGTGCAGCACCCGGCCGTCGCACGTGTGCATTACCCGGGGCTCGCAGGGCATCCTCGCCACGCACTGGCCCGCGAGCAGATGCATGATTTCGGGTCGATCGTCAGCTTCGACCTCGTCGGCGGCCTGGACGCGGCGCGTGCGTTTTCCGATGCGCTCGAGTTCTTCGCGATCAGCCCGAGCCTCGGATCCGTGGAATCGCTGGTCATGCCGGCGCCACTG
>JANPCY010000190.1:0-2201 GCA_031431175.1 Steroidobacteraceae bacterium
GCTGAAGAATCCTGATCGCTACCGGTCGGTTTCCGCCTTCGCGCCGATTTCGGCGCCAATGCAATGTCCCTGGGGGCGGAAGGCCTTCACGGGTTATCTCGGCGCGAATCGCGCCAGCTGGAGCGACTATGACGCGAGCGAATTGATTCGCGGGCTCAAGACAGTCGCCGGACGGCCGCCGCTGCTGGTGGACCAGGGGCTGGCGGATCCCTTCCTGCAGCAACAATTATTGCCCGAACGGCTGGAGCAGGCCTGCGCAGAAAGTGGCTATCCGCTGACGCTGCGCCACCACGGCGACTACGACCACGGCTATTACTTCATCTCGAGCTTTATCGAGGATCACCTGCGCCACCACGCGCGCACTCTTCAGGCCTAGTCGCGTAGCTCGACACCGGGTGCGAAGCGCCGGTGGTGCTCATCGACAAGAGCCGCCGCCACTTCCGGCAATGGCCGGTATCGGTGCAGGAACTCCGCGGGCATGCGCTTGGGCCGGCCGCTGTCGAGATCCATGCAGACGTAGTGGATCAGGCCGCGCAGGAGCGTCTTGCCGTCAGCCGGCCGGAGAATCTGGAAGCGACGGTCGACACGCAGCCGCGTATCCTCGAACACGAGCCAGGTGCCGATCTCGAGTGCATCGCCCGCGAAGGTCGACGCGAGGTAGTTCAACTGGCTGCGCCAGACCACCATGCCGCGTCTGGTGGTGACGCAGTGTGCCGGCGTCACGCCGAGCGCCGAGGAATGTGCCCAGGCCGTTTCATCCAGCCAGCGCAGGTAGACCGAATTGTTGACATGCCCATAGGCGTCGACATCGGAGGCCTGCGCGCGCACGCGATGGATGAAGGGCGAGGGCAGGTCCCAGGCCGACGTCACCGGTAAAGGATCCTCACGATCGCCCGGAACATCCGGCCATAGGGCGGCATCAGGAATCGCGAGCCGCTCAGACGTCCGTCGTAGAACACGGGCTTCAGCTTGGAGAAGGTGTCGAAGCCCGCCTTGCCGTGGTAATGGCCCATGCCGCTGGGGCCGACGCCGCCGAATGGCAGGTCTTCCTGCAACACGTGGAATGCCGTGTTGTTCACCGTGACGCCGCCGGAGACGGTTTGCGTCAGAACCTTGTCCAGAGCCGCACCGCGGGCGCCGAAGTAATAGAGTGCCAGCGGCCTCGGCCTCGCATTCACATAGGCGATGGCATCATTGATCGAGCCATAGCTGACGATGGGCAGCAACGGCCCGAAAATCTCTTCCTGCATCACGCGCATGTCGTCGCGGACCCCGGTGACAGCCTGCGGCGTCATTCGACGGCGCTCCGCATCGGTTGGATCCGGATGCAAGGAGTGCAACGTGGCGCCCTGGGCGCGTGCATCTTCGACGCTTGCGGCAAGGCGGCGGAACTGGCGGTCATTGATGATGGACGTGTACTGCGGATTGGTCGCTAGCGTCGGGTAGAACTCGCGGGTCGCGGTCCGGCAGGCATCGAGAAACCGGTCGATGTCCTGCTTTGGCACCAACACGTAGTCGGGCGCAACGCAGGTCTGGCCAGCATTGATCAGCTTGCCGTACATGATGCGGCGCGCGGCTTCGACGAGGTCGAATCCGTCCGCGATGATCACCGGCGACTTGCCGCCAAGCTCGAGCGTCACGGGCGTCAGATTCGCGCTCGCGGCCTTCATCACTTCGCGTCCGATATGGGTCGAACCCGTGAACAACAGGTGATCGAACGGCAGCGCAGCGAAAGCGCGCGCGACGCCCGCATCGCCATTGACGGCCATGACTTCGTCGGACGCAAAGCTCCCCGCAATCAGCGACTCCAACAGCGTCCCGAAGCGAGGCGTGTGCTCCGACATCTTGAGCATGACGCGATTGCCCGCTGCGAGCGCTGCGGTCAGCGGCGATACCGCGAGATACAAGGGATAATTCCATGGCACGATGATGCCGACCGCACCCAGCGGCTGGCGCATCAGCCGCGCACTGCCCGGAAGGCTCCACCAGGCGACACTGCGCCGCTCGGTTCGCATCCAGCGGCGCAGGCGCCGCCGCGCATAACCGATTCCGTCGATGCTCGTGAACTGCTCGAACAGCAGGGTTTCCTGCTGCGCGCGATTGCCAAAATCGGCGCTGATCGCGTCGCGGATGGCGGCATCATTATCACGCAACATGCGTCGCAACCGGTCGAGCCGCTCGCGTCGTGTTGCAGGGGCCGG
>JANPCY010000191.1:0-1987 GCA_031431175.1 Steroidobacteraceae bacterium
CGAAATCGTTGCGCGACTCGACTTCGTGGAACCACTGGCTGCTATGCCGGCCTGCCCGCGCGCTGCCGACCAGGTCGACGCGACCCAGCCGGGAAAGTGCCTGGACCAGCCCGCTCGTGAGAGCCGCGACGTCGATGCCCGGATCGTGCGGGATGACGGTGATCGTGCGCGGTGCGGCCGGGGCGGATCTGCGTGCGGGGGCGTTGTCGAGCAGTCGTTCGACCGACAACCGCGCGAGCCGCAGTATTGCCTCGGGATGGGACAGCAGCACACGCTCGAATGTGCCCGAGGACAGTCGCGCCATTTCGGAGTCGCGCAGTGCCCGTACGGTCGCGGCGCGCGGACGCGCGACGATCAGGCCCATCTCGCCGACGGTCTCACCCGCCGCGATACGGCCGACCAGCCCGCCATCAACGCCAAAGACGCCGAGACAGCCGCTGACCACGAAGTAAACAGAATCGGCCGGCGCGCCGGCCTCAAATAGCAGGCTGCCACCGGGCAGCGAGATCCATTCGAGCTCGGCTACCGCGGCGTCGATGACGGCTTTCGGCAGCCCGGAAAACAAGGGCAGCGAAGCCAACATCGCCCAGGGATTGGCCGTCGGATCGACCTGGGTCCGTTCTTCCTGTGCGTCCACGGCAGGCGGACGATAGCACGGCGCGGCTACAATCATTGGTGATGGCTGGCACAGATCGGAAACTGCTGGAGCGCATCTGGAAAGAGGTCGCGCGGATTCCGCGCGGCCAGGTTGCAAGCTATGGCGGCATCGCGCGACGCGCAGGCCTGCCACACCGCGCGCGGTTGGTCGGGCATGCGCTGAAAGTGGCGCCGGACGGGCTGCGGCTGCCCTGGCATCGCGTCATCAATGCGCGCGGCGCGATCAGCTTTGCGCCGGGTTCGCGGCCGTACCGGTTGCAGCGCGAGAAGCTGGAGCAGGAGGGCGTGCGGTTTCGCAATGGTCGTGTGGATCTGGCGAGCCATGAGATGACGGATGACCTCGACGCGCTGCTGTGGCGACTGCGCCGGGACTGATACCATCGGCGCGACAGGGGCCTGGAGCGGATCATGTCGAGTCGTCACGTGGTGTTTTCGCATGGGCTGGAAAGCAGCCCGTGGGGAACCAAGATTTCCGCGATGGCGGAAGTCGCGAAGAGCGAAGGCTGGAATGTCGATTCAGTCGATTATCGCGGCGTCACCGACCCGCGCGACCGGGTCACGAGGCTCTTGAGCTTCTGCCGCGACATTCGCGGCGACCTGGTGCTGGTCGGCTCGAGTCTCGGCGGCTATGTCGCGACCAGCGCATCGGCGCTGCTGCATGCGCGCGGCCTGTTCCTGATGGCGCCTGCGTTCTACATGCCGGGCGCCGCGGAGCTGACCGCAAAGCCGGCGCCGTGCCCGAAGACGATCGTGCATGGCTGGCGCGACGAAGTCGTCCCGGTAGAGAACAGCATCAAGTTCGCTCGCGAGCACAACGCGACGCTGCACATCCTCGATTCCGACCACCGCCTGCACAGTGAACTGTCGCTGGTGAACTACTTGTTCGAGTATTTCCTCGTCGCCCTCGATCTGCCGAAGCGGCGCTGATTGCCGCTGCGGCACTGGCGACGGGCGGGTTTGCTCGCGCCGCCGGAACTTACGCGCTCGCTCGCCACCCGCCCGCTGCGCGGGCCGCAGCGGAGTTAGTGCCGACGTCCGATTGCGCAGCGGTGGATCTCTGAGCGCACGAAATCAGGCGCAACGAACGTCACGCTGACGCCCTAATCGGCGAGTTCGATGCGCAGCGAATCGAAGAAACCGATCATCGCGTGCCTGGATGCGGAATAACTGGTGCGCGTGGGCACGCCGACCAGGTCCGCAAGGTTCGATATCGCTACGAACCGCCTGCGCGTCGCGACGAGTGCGGGCAGTGTCCGCCAGGTCAGCCACGCTGCACCTGTTATTCCGCATCCAGGCACGCGATGATCGGTTTCTTCGATTCGCTGCGCAT
>JANPCY010000192.1:0-8278 GCA_031431175.1 Steroidobacteraceae bacterium
GAGCACCCCAAGTCTTGCGCCCGTGCCGTGCTGTTTTTTATAAATATTGCCGCAAATAGCGCGGCGCCCTGGCGGCGGCCCTCCCACCACACCTTAAAAAAAGCGGCCGGGAATCCTGTTCCCGGCCGCCATATGGAGGAATGTCGTCTTAGAAGCTGTAGCGCCCGCCCAGCAGAATTGTCGACGAGTCGCTGCCATCCTGATACTCGGCACCCACCGCAAAGTTCCTGGTGAAGTAATAACGGCCACCCACCGCGAACGCGGTGTCGTCGCCGTTGGAGCCGCCGAGGTCGGTGTAAATCACGCTGGCTTCGAGCTCGACGCTGGCGCCGACCTTGCCGCGCAAGCCTGCGGAAACCAGGTAGCCGTCATCGTCGAAGCTACCGCCTGAACCGCTGGCATCGACATTGAGCCAGCCGGCACGGCCGACCAGGTCCAGATTGTCCGACAAGCCGTAGTGTCCGCCGAGGCCGACTGTGATCAGGTCCAGGTCAATGCCAGAGACACTCTGGTTCGAGTATTGGGCGAATGCGAAGAATTGCTCGGCGAAGCCGACCGATCCGCGCAGTGCGAAACCATCAGCCGTCGGGCCGACACCGTCGCTGTCAGTCTCGAGGTAGCCGAGATCCACAAACGAGTAGCTCATGTCCTCCGCGTGGGAGGCCAGCGGCAGCCCCGCGAGCATCAGGCCGGCAGTCATGGCGTTCAGGAACTTCATAGTCATATTTCCTATATAGATTAAGGGGTTACATGTGCGCTTGATCGCCCAGGGGTGGGGCGGCGTTTGGGGCTGGCAGAGAGGGGGTCCGCTAGCCCGGCGGGCAGCATACTGACCCCCAAAAAAGGCTCAAGTTCCGCCGGTCGCGGATGTGAATTACGTGGACATTTGCGCCAGGAAAACTATCTGGCGGGGGATCAGTGAAGCGAGCGCGAAGCTACTGCACCCCACCGACGCAGATGTACTTGATCTCGGTGTACTCGAGGATCCCGTACTTCGAGCCTTCGCGGCCCGTGCCGGATTCCTTGATGCCGCCGAACGGGGCAACTTCCGTCGAGATGATCCCGGTGTTGAGGCCGACGATGCCGTACTCGAGCGCCTCGGAGACACGCCAGGAGCGCGCGAGGTCACGCGTGTACAGATAAGCGGCGAGCCCGAACTCGGTGTCATTCGCCATCGCGATGGCCTGGGCCTCGATCTCGAAGCGGAATAGCGGCGCTACCGGGCCGAAGGTTTCTTCTTTTGCCAGCAGCATCGCGGGTGTCACGCCCGTGAGCACGGTCGGCTCGTAGAACGTGCCGCCGAGTGCATGCCGGCGCCCGCCGGTCGCGACCTTGGCACCTTTCGCGAGCGCATCGGCGACATGCTCCTCGACTTTCGTCAACGCGGCGGCATCGATCAGCGGTCCCTGGTCGGTCTCGCTGGCGAGACCGTCGCCGATTCGCAGTTTCTTCACGGTCGCGACGAGTTTCGCTGCGAATGCATCGTAGACGCCTGCCTGCACGAGAAACCGGTTGGCGCAGACACAGGTCTGGCCGGTATTGCGGTACTTGCTGGCGATCGCGCCGAGAACAGCCGCATCGAGGTCCGCGTCGTCGAACACGATGAAGGGCGCATTGCCGCCGAGTTCCAGCGAAACCTTTTTCATCGTGCGCGAGCACTGCGCCATCAGCAGCTTGCCAATCTCAGTGGAACCCGTGAATGAAAGCTTGCGCACGCGCGCATCTCCGGTCAGTACGCCACCGATTTCGCGCGCGGCGCCTGTGACGACGTTGAAGGCGCCAGCCGGCAATCCGGCGCGCTGGCCGAGTTCTGCGAGTGCGAGTGCGGAGTAGGGCGTCTGTGTCGCAGGCTTGCAGACTACGGTGCACCCGGCCGCGAGCGCGGGCGCGACCTTGCGCGTGATCATCGCAGCGGGGAAATTCCAGGGCGTGATTGCAGCGACCACGCCGACTGGCTGGCGCAATACGAGGATGCGTTTGTCAGCCTGGTGGCCAGGGATCACGTCGCCGTAAAGGCGCTTCGCCTCTTCGCCGAACCACTCGACGAAGGACGCGGCATACGCGATCTCACCGCGTGACTCGGCGAGCGGTTTGCCCTGCTCGGCAGTCATCAGCACCGCCAGATCGTCGGTGTTTGCCATGATCAGCTCGAACCAGCGGCGCAGCACGAGCGCGCGTTCCTTCGCAGTCTTCGCAGCCCAGGCAGGGAAAGCCGCGTGCGCGGCGGCGACGGCGGTCTCGGTGCCCTTCGCATCAATCGACGGCACTGTCCCGAGCTTGGCGCCGGTCGCGGGGTTCGTGACTGGAATCGTCGCGCCACCTGCGGCGTCGACCCAGGCGCCATTCACGTGGCACTGCTGGCGGAACAGCGAAGAGTCCTTGAGTTTCATCATGCTGCCTTTACGACGCGCTGATCGATCGCGCCAAATATTGAATGACCGGTCGCGTCGAACATCTCGATGCGCACGCGATCGCCGAAAGAAAGAAAGGGCGTCACGGGCCGGCCCTGCTCAATCGTCTCGAGCATGCGCCGCTCGGCGAGGCAGGAAGAGCCCAACGACCGGTCGCGATTCGAGACGGTGCCGGAGCCGACGATCGCGCCCGCACCGAGCCTGCGCGTCTTCACCGCATGGGCGATGAGCTGGCCGAAATCGAAGGTCATGTCTGCGCCGGCGTTTGGCCGGCCGAGCAACCCGTCATTCAGGTGCACGACGAGCGGAAGATGGACCTTGGCGCCATCCCAGGCCTTGCCAAGTTCATCGGGCGTGACTGCGACCGGCGAGAACGCAGTCGCGGGCTTTGACTGGTAAAAGCCGAAGCCCTTGGCGAGTTCCGCCGGGATCAGATTCCTGAGCGACCAGTCGTTGACCAGCATCAGCAGGATGATATGCGTCCGCGCGGCCTGCGCATCCGTGCCCATGGGCACGTCATCCGTGATGATGGCGACCTCGCCCTCCAGATCAATGCCCCAGTCCTCGCTCGCAAACGCGGCATCACCAGCCGGCGGCAGCAGATCGTCCGCGCCGCCCTGATAGACGAGCGGGTCGGTCCAGAAAGATTCTGGCATCGTTGCGCCGCGTGCCTTGCGCACGAGTTCGACATGATTGACATAGGCGCTGCCGTCCACCCAGTGATATCCGCGCGGCAGCGGTGACAGGGCGCGCGCCGGATCGAATGCGGAGGACTGTGCGCCGCCCGATTCGAGGGAACGCGCGAGCTGTTCAAGGACTGGCGCGGTACGCGCCCAGTCATCCAGCGCCGCCTGCAGGGTCGGTGCGATGCCGGTGGCAAATGCCGCGCGCGACAGGTCGCGGCTGACGACCGCGAGCCGGCCGTCGCGGCTGCCATCTGTGAGCGTCGCCAGTTTCATTTTGCTGCGCTCTTCCAGCTATCCACGTAGCCCTGCCATTCGACCGATTCGGCGGCTGCACCGACCTCGAGCGCGTCGCGGGTGTCCACCATTACGGCGTACTCGTCGGTGGCGGGCTTGGTCTGCACCAGCATGCGCTCGAGCGCCTTGGGATGCGGGCCATGCGTGAATCCCCCGGGATGCAGCGTCATCATGCCCGGATGGATGTTGTCGCGGCTGAAGAAATCGCCCGCGTGATAGAAGATGACCTCGTCGTAATCGTCGTTGTTGTGGAAAAACGGAATCTTGATGGCGCCGGGATCGGACTCGAAGGGCCGCGGGGCGAAGGTGCAGACCACGAAGCGATTGCCGAGGAAGGTCGTGTGCGCCGACGGCGGCAGGTGATACCGGTGACTCATCAGCGGGCGGATATCGCGCACATTGATGCGGCAGACGGAAAGATCGCCGTGCCAGCCGACAGCGTCCAGCGGGTTGTAGGGAAAAGTCACCGTTGAGATGTGGCCATGCCGCTTGATTGCGACCCGCCAGGGTTTTTCTTCCTGCTGCGCGAGGAAGGCCTCGTCGATGTGCGGCATGTCGAGCATGGCCGGGTCGAAAATTGCATGCGGACCGACCAGGCCCTTGTCCGGCAGCATATATGAGGAGTTGGTCGCCTCGATCATGAGGGCAACAACCGGCTCGGCACAGTCCAGACGCCACATCGTGCCGCGCGGCAAGACGATGTAATCACCGGCCTCGAAGTCCAGGCGCCCGAAATCGCAGAACAACTGGCCACGCCCGTGGTGCACAAACAGGAGCTCATCGCCATCGGCATTGCGCGCGAGATGGTCCATACCGCCGCTGATGCGCCAGTGCCGAATGCGGCAATGCGCGTTGTGCAGCACGTCACTCGCCGACCAGGGGCATGTCGCAACGGCATCAAGCCTCGTGAGATCGAAGGCATGCGGCCGCAACGGCCCCTCGAAGGACGACCAGGCGGTCGGCGGATGGCGGTGGTGGAAGAAAGCCGCCGGGCCGAAGAAGCCCTCCTTGCCCATCTCACGCTCGTAGGTTCCGGGCGGCAGGTCGCAATGCGCCTGCCGCGAAGCCTTGCCCTCGACACGCGGAAAACTGATGTAACGCTTCATTTCGTCAATTTAGTTTCAAATGCAACTAATGGCAAGCAAGGGCCTCAGCGCTCCATGATGGCCGTCACACCCATGCCGCCGGCGGTGCAGACCGAGATCAACCCGCGCCCCGAACCGCGCTCCGCCAGGAGTTTCGCGAGTGTCGCGACGATGCGCGCCCCGGTCGCCGCAAAGGGATGGCCGACCGCCACCGAGCTGCCCTTGACGTTGAGCTTGGCGCGGTCGATGGAGCCCAGTGGCTCCGCGAGACCGAGCCGGTCGCGGCAGAACTCCGGCGACTCCCAGGCCCTCAGCGTACACAGCACCTGCGCCGCGAAGGCTTCGTGGATTTCGTAGAAGTCGAAGTCCTGCAGGCGGATGCCAGCGTCGGCCAGCATGCGCGGCACCGCGTAGGCGGGGGCCATCAGGAGGCCCTCGCCGCCGACGAAGTCGACCGCTGCGACCTTGCCGTAAGTCAGCCAGGCCTGTACCGGCAGGCGGCGCGCACGGGCCCAGTCCTCGTTCGCCAGCAGCACGGCAGCAGAGCCGTCGGTCATCGGCGTGCTGTTGCCGGCGGTCAGGGTTCCGTCCGCGGCGAATGAGGGCTTCAGCTTCGCGAGTTTCTCGAGACTTGTATCGGCGCGGACATTGTTGTCGGACTTCAGGCCAAGGTAAGGCACGACCAGGTCCGACATGAATCCCTCCGCCCAGGCCTTGCTCGCATTGCGGTGGCTTGCGAGCGCGAGTTCATCCTGTTCAACGCGCCCGATCCGCCAGCTGCGCGCCATCTGCTCGGTGTGCTGGCCCATGGACATGCCGGTGCGCGGCTCGCCGGTGCCCGGGAAGCACGGCTTGAAGTGCCGCGGCCGCAGTCCGAACCAGGGCTTGATGCGCTCGCCGAAGCTGCGGCCGCGAAAGCTCCGCAGCAATAACTGCCGGTACTCACGCGCATAGACGGCCGGCGCGTCGCTCACCGTGTCCACGCCGCCTGCCAGCCCTGCATCGATCTGGCCGAGCGCGATCTTGTTGCCGATCAGGATCGCCGCCTCGATGCTGGTGCCGCAGGCGCGCTGCAGGTCGAGACCAGGCGTTTCCGGGGCGAGGCCGGAGTCGAGCAAGGACTCGCGCGCCAGATTCCACTGGCTCGAATGCTTGGTTACGGCGCCGGCGATGACGTCGCCGAGGCGTTCGCCGCGCAGCCGGAAGCGTTCGACCACGGCCGAGAGCGACGCCGTCAACATCTCCTGATTGCCGACCTCGGCGTAGGCGCCGTGCGCCCTTGCGAACGGGATCCGGACACCGCCGATGACGGCGACCCGTCTGGGTTGCGGTCCAACCAGCATGGTGACTCTCCGCTAAGCGCTTGCCGGCAGCTTGATCCGGTAGAATGCCAGTATCCACACCAGCCCGCCACGGCGCGGCTTCCCTCGCGCCATGTCCGACCCCGGCAGATTCAGCAACTCATTTCGCCACGACGCGCGCGCGATCCTGCGCTTCGCGGGGCCGCTTGCGGTCAACAACCTGGTGCTGGCCGGCATGATGCTGACCAACACCGTCATGGCGGGACGACTTGGCCCCGAACCTCTCGCAGGGGTGGCGGTCGGTGGCAGCTACTACCAGATCTTCTGGCTGTTCGGACTCGGCATCCTGATGTCGATTTCGCCGATCGTCGCGCATGCCTACGGAGCTGGCCGCGACAATGAAGTCGGCCAGCATTTTCGCCAGGGCCTGTGGCTGTCGCAGATGCTGGCCGTGCCGCTGGTCGGCGGGCTGCTGTGCGTCGTGCCGGTGCTGACCTGGTTCGGCACCGACCCGCGCGCGATTCCGCACGCGGCTGGCTATGTCTACGCGATGTGCTTCAGCATGCCGGCGATGCTCGCGTTCCTTGCGCACCGCTACACGAGCGAAGGCATCGGCTGGACACGGCCCGTGATGTACACCGGACTGATCGGTCTGTCGGTCAATATCGCGGGCAACTGGCTGTTCACGCGCGGCAGCTTTGGCATGCCGTCACTTGGCGCGACCGGCTGCGGCATCGCGACTGCGCTCGCATACTGGTCGATGCTCGTGACCATGCACCTCTACCAGCGCCGGCAGGCGATCTACGCGCGCTTCGCGCTGTTCGAACGCTTCGAACCGCCGGACCCGGCTGCACTACGGGAAATTCTCGCACTTGGCCTGCCGATCGCGGGTTCGGTTGTATCCGAGGGCGGCCTGTTCTCGGTCGCGGCACTCTTGATGAGCACACTCGGCACCGAAATCGTCGCGGCGCACCAGATCGCGATCAGCTACGCCTCGCTGATGTTCATGATCCCGCTGTCGCTGCATTCGGCGACGACGATCCATGTCGGGCACCAGGCCGGACGCCGTGACGCCGCCGCCGCACGGCTCGCCGGCTGGGCAGGCCTCGCGATGTGCGGCATCATCATGGCGCTGTCATCGCTGGTGATCCTCGCGGTGCGGCACGGCATCGCCGCCGCCTACACTTCGGATCCGGAGGTCCGCGCGCTGGCGGCGGGGCTCCTGCTGTTCGTAGCGATATTCCAGATCCCGGACGGGCTGCAGGTCGGAGCGGCGGGGGCACTGCGCGGCTTCAAGGATGCGAAGGTGCCGATGGCGCTGAATTTCGCGGCCTACTGGATGATCGGCTTTCCGGCGGCCTGGTGGTTCGGCATCCACCTGGGCGTGGGTCCGGCAGGCATCTGGACGGGGCTGATCGCAGGGCTTTTCACCTGCGCCGTGCTGCTGATCTGGCGCTACGAACGCACTTCGCGGAGTGCGCTTGCCGTTCAGAGCTCCAGCAGGTAGTGCTGGTTGCAACCGCTGTGGCCGGTTGCGCCGAGTGGTCCGCACAATGGCCTGAATCCCACCTTCGCGTAGAGCGCGAGCGCCGCATCCATGCCGCTGAGTGTCTCGAGGTAGCAACTTCGGTAGCCGCGATCGCGCGCGGCGTCGAGGCAGCGCCGCAGCATCTTTTCTCCGAGCCCGCGACCCCGCAGCTCCGGCAGGAAGTACATTTTGCGCAACTCGCAGACGTCCGCCTCTGCGCCGGTGAGCGGACCGATGCCGCCACCGCCCAAAACGCGGCCATTTTCTTCGACCACGAAAAACGCAGCGCGCGGCTCCGGGTAGTGCGCACTCATCGCATCCACTTCAGGATCGTTGATGGAGAAGCCGGGTCCGTACGCGCCGAGGCTCGTCATGACCTCACGGATGATCGCGGCCATCGCCGGGTCGTCGGCCGGCCAGATCGGCCGGATCAGCGCATCAGTCGTCACGCTCGGAGTAATAGCCATGGCTCAGCGTTTCGACATCGATCAGCAGGCCGTCCTCGAACTTGAGCCTCCTCATCAGCTTGTTCGGCCCCAAATTATAGGTCCAGTACTCGATCGGAATCGGCACTGGCTCATAGGACGTGTAATACGGCCTGCCGCTGTACCAGCGGATCGGCCGCTGCAGGACCTCGCGGCGCTGGATGTCGGTGGGCGGCCCGCAAAGCGCTGCGACCTTGTCGATGCTGTCGCCGTCGCTGACGAGGTGTGTGCCGCAGCGGAAGGAATCAGCTCCCGCGCCCTGGATCCAGGGCGCGGCAATGACCAGTGCGAAGATTACGATCGATTTCTTCATGCCCCCAACATGCCCCCGGGCGGGTGAACGCCGGCTGAAGGCGGCCCTTCCCGCCCAATGTAGCGCTTGCCCGTGTTGGGACCAAGGGGGGCCCACTTCGTGGCTGCCCGACTTGCGTTCGCCACCGCCGGCAGCAGAATGGCCCGACCGATGCCCGCCAGACGCTCAGATTCCC
>JANPCY010000193.1:0-1950 GCA_031431175.1 Steroidobacteraceae bacterium
TGATACCGGGAACTGCAGCGAGGGCGTCGAGCGCGTGTGTCAGGCTTGCTGTGACCGATGCCGGATGGGCGAGCAGCGCGACGCGGCGGCCGGCCAGCGGCTTCTGCAGCACGCGGTCCGCGAGCAGCCGCTCGATGCCGAATTTCATCATGCGGGCAGCCGCAGCGTGAATGTTGCAGGGTCGTGAAAATCCGGCCGTGCCGCGCCGTGGGTGAGCGCCCAATAAGAAAGGCCGCCGCGCTCGTCCTCGATGACGACCGCGAGCCCGGCCGAAACCGGAGCGGCGTGCGCAAATTCCGCGAGGCCGGCGAGCGAACATTGAATATTCATGACCAGCCAATCCGGTCCGTGCCGGACCTCCATTCGGGGCGTTGTCAGCGCGGGCGACTCCCTGCCACTGCGCCGACCGCTGAAACGATACGCCGCCCAGGCGCCCGATGGCGAGAAATTGAATTCGACGTAGCCCTCGCCGCCATCGGCCTGCAGGAATGCCTCGAAGCAACTGTGCTGCCAGAGATCGTCAGCGCGCTGCGCTGGCCCAGCCACTGGAATCCTGAGTTGCGAGACCTCTCCTTCGATGCGGCAGGAGAGGGTGATTGCATCGCGCGCACGCGATATTTCCACGCCGATCCGCCGGATCAGGTCGCAGTCAGTCGCCGGATGGCGGATCAGGTTGGCGCTTGCGCTCATACCTCGGTCTTTCTGGCACACTCGGTGGCGGATGCGCTTGCGCATTATGGGGTGCGATCAGGTGAAAGGCGCGCAGGCAATACTTGAGACGCTGAAACTGGGTGGCGTCGAAAGGATCTTTGCGAATCCAGGAACCTCGGAAATGGCGCTGGTGCGTGCGCTCGACGAGGCGCCCGGCGTGCGCGCGGTGCTGGGCCTGTTCGAGGGCGTCGTGACCGGGGCCGCAGACGGTTACGCGCGCATGGCGGGCCGGCCCGCCGCGACGCTGCTGCACCTTGGCCCGGGTCTCGCCAATGGCTGCGCCAACCTGCATAACGCCAGGCGCGCCCGCTCAGCCGTCGTCAACATCGTCGGCGAGCACGCACGCGATCACATCGCGCTCGATGCGCCGCTGACCACCGACGTGGAGGCCGTCGCCAGGCCGTTCTCGATCTGGGTCCGCAGGATCTCGGAGCCGAATCGCGCTGGTCAGGATGCCGCCGATGCCATCGTCGCGGCGCGCACGCTGTGCGGGCCGGCGACACTGATCGTGCCGGCTGATGTCGCCTGGAGCGAAGGTGCCGGACCCGCGACACCGCGGCAGACTCCGCCCCGCGTACCACCTGAATCGGCGGCGATCGAGCAGGCTGCGTCAGCGATCCGCCGGCATGGCTCACGCGCCATGCTGTTGCTCGGCGGCGGCGCGCTGGACGAAAAGAGTGTCGCGGCGGCCGCGCGCCTCGCCGCCGCGACTGGTGTCCGCATTGCGAGCGAGACCTTCAATGCCCGCGCCGCCCGCGGTGCCGGTCGATTGTTCATTCCGCGCATTCCTTACTTCGGCGAAGCGGCGGAGGCATTTCTCGGCGACGTTGATGCCCTGCTGCTGGTCGAGTCGCGCGTGCCGGTCAATTTCTTCGGCTATCCGGACCGCCGGGGCCAGCCGCTCGCGCCGCAGACGGCAGTTTCGATCGTTGCCACACCGGAACAGGACGGCAGCGCCGCGCTGGCATCGCTGGCCGGGCTGCTGGCACCGACGACGGTTGTGGCGCTGCCCGCCACTTCATTGCCTGAACGGCCGAGCGGCACTATTTATGCTGCGAGCTTCGCCGCCGCGCTCGCGCGCCGCATGCCTGAAGGCGCCGTGTTCTGCGATGAGGCGATTACGGCGAGTTTCGGACTGTCTCAGGCGCTCGCGGCTGCGGCCCCGCACGATGAACTCGACCTGATGGGCGGCGCGATCGGCGGGGCGCTGCCGCTCGCGACCGGTGCCGCGCTTGGCAG
>JANPCY010000194.1:0-4466 GCA_031431175.1 Steroidobacteraceae bacterium
ATCCAGCGCGCCGCCGACGAGATCGACGCCGCACTTGCCAAGGACCCTGCGAGCGGCCTGCTGAATGGCCTGCTGCTCAGCACTTACCAGCAGGAATTGCAGATTTATTCGACGGTCGTCACCGCCGGTGATGACCACACGAGGAGGACCTGACATGAATTGCCGGATTTCCCTGGCCACCGCGGCCGTGCTGCTGGCTGCTGCTCCGCTCGCAGAGGCGGCCCAGAACCTGAGCAAGAGTGCGACCGTCGCTGCGGACGCGACGATCGATGTATCAAATGTCGAAGGCCGCGTCGACGTGACCGCCTGGGACCGCAACGAGGTCGAGTTGACCGCCGTCCTTGCGAGTGACAAGGACAGGCTCGAATTCGAGGCGACCGAGCGGCAGGTGCGGATCAAGGTCATCAGGCCGGATGATCATTTCCGCGGTTCGGACGATGCAATCCTGACGATCAAGATTCCAAAAGGCGCGCGTATTTCCGCGGAGACTGTCAGCGCCGACATCACCGTCGCGGGCGTGCTTGGCGAACAGCGTCTCGAGTCCGTCAGTGGTGAAGTCCGAACTCAGGCCTACGACGCTCCGGTCAAGCTGAGCACCGTCAGTGGCGACGGTACGATCAATGGCACCAGCGGCAAGGCGGCTGTGACTGTCGGGAGCGTCAGCGGCAGTCTCAGGATCAACCTGGTGGCTGCCGAGCGGCTGAATGCCAGGTCGATCTCGGGCGACATCGACGCACACGTCGAGCTGATGCCGACTGCACGCGTCGAGATGGAAACGGTCAGTGGCACGATCGGATTGACGATGAAGCCACCGGTCCATGCCGAGTTCGACCTGGAGTCGTTTAGCGGCGACATCGACAACTGCTTCGGTCAAAAAGCGCGCGACAAGAACCGCTACGGACCGGGGAGTGAACTGAGTTTCACGCAGGGCAACGGTGGCGCCCGTGTCAGCATCAGCTCACTGAGCGGCGACATCACGATCTGCGACCACTAGGCTAGAATCCGGGGGTTCCTTCGAACCCCCGGATTCATGCGCCTCAGGATAAAGCCCGCCGCGTTGACATTGGCCGCCATCGCGGCCCTTCTGCTACTCGCCGTGGCGGCCCTGTGGATCGGCGTGCGTACCGATGCGGCACATCGCGCCCTGGGTGAGTACCTCGGCAAGCTGACCGGCCTGCCGACCACCGTTGAAAGGCTCTCGATCGGTATCCTGCCGACGCCCGTACTGGAAATCGGCGGACTCCAGATTGCGCAGCCTCCCGGCTTCGGGGCGGATGCGCTGATCGAACTCGGCAGTGCCCGCGTCGCGCTGACTTGGGGCGCCGCATTCGGCGGTGATCCGGCATTGCGATCGATCGCGATCGCAGACTTGAGCATCCGGGCCGAGTTCATCGCGGACGGCTCGGACAATTTCTCCGCGCTCATTGAACAGCTCTCGGCACTGGGCGGGGAAGGGGAGTCGCGCTGGTCGATCGGGAAGTTCGAACTGGAGCGCGGCGCGCTCGAATTCTACGACGCTGCCGCAGACTTGAGCCTTCGCCTGACGGCGATAGGCGTCGCGGCCGATTCCATCGCGCCGGCCGCGGATTTTCCCTTCGAGCTGCAGCTGGCGGGCGTCGGCGGCGGCAACACACTGCATTTCTCGCTGCAGGGACAAGGACGGATCGACCCGGATGTCAGCCGTTACCTGGGCCAGGACCTCACGCTCAAGGGATGGCTGGGTGGCGAGCCCCTGCCGCTTGCCGGCATTGAACTCGAAGGCGGCATCGGGGTCGCAAGTTTCGATGGGAAATCCGGCAGCGCCGAAATCAAGGCTGGAAAAATGACGTTCGCCGGCATCCGCAGCGAATTCGAGTTGCAGTCGACGGTTCATGATCGTGGAACGAGCCTGGAATTCACGCTGGCATCCTCGACGTTCTCGCCGCGATCCGCGGCGATCGCCTTCGGCAGCCCGTTGCCTGCGACCGCGGATCCGGACGCCTTCAAGTCGATGGAATTCATCGCGAAGGGCCAGTTGGCCCAAGGCGTCCTGCAACTCGACCTGTCCGCGGGCTGGCTGGACGAAACGCAGTGGAGTGGCAGCATCATCCCGCAGTTCCGGCAGATCCGTCTCCGCGCCGACCGGATCGATCTCGATCGCTACCTGGCGCCGGAGTCGCAGACCCGGAGTGAAAAACAGGCGACGCTGGAGGAGTCACTCGCGGAATTAGCCAAGCTCGACATCGACGTTGAAATCCGGATCGCCGAGGCACACTTTGCAGGAGCGAAGCTCCGCGACATGCTGCTGAAAGTCGAGCGCGGCGGCGGAGCGTCTCCTTGAATCTGCCATTCCTGGCACTGCTGCTGGCCATACCGGCGCTTGCCGCCGCGGGCGCTGCGGACGCCATCGACGTGTCGAAGCTGCAAGTTGGCGAGCAGGGCCGGCGATATGTCGTTGAGTTCGAGGCGCAACTGGCCGCGGATCCCGGCGCGGTCATGCGCGTGCTGCTGGATTTTGCGAACTACCCGGCCCTCGACCCGAGGATTCTCCAGGCTCGCCGCAGCATGCGCGACGGCAAGCCCCTGCTTTTCACGCAACTGCGTGGCTGCCTGGGCTCCGTGTTCTGCCAAACATTGGATCGCTATGAGCTGCTGGACGAGCAGCCGGGGCTTCTGGTCGCGACCGCCATTCCGGGCGAGGGCGACGTGAAATACGGATTGACCGTGATCCGCGTCGAATCGCGGGATGGCGGCACGTGGGTCCGGTACCGGAATGAGTTTGATCCTTCGTTTTGGATGCCGCGCTGGCTGGTGCGAAAGGCGATGTACACGACCCTTCACGACGGTACGCTCGAAATGTTCCGGGCAATTGAAGAGCGCGCCGGTCCTGGCGGCGGATGAAGCAGATTCCGGAAACCGCTGGTCTTGCAGCGCGTTTGTTGCCGTGGTTCGAACAGCACGGCCGCAGGCACCTGCCGTGGCAATCGGATCCGACGCCTTATCGTGTCTGGATCTCCGAAGTCATGCTGCAGCAGACCCAGGTCGAGACCGTCATTCCCTACTTCGAGCGCTTCATCGCAAGATTCCCCGACGTCAGCTCACTTGCGGCAGCTTCGCTCGACGAAGTCCTGCATCTCTGGTCGGGGCTCGGCTACTATGCGCGCGCGCGGAACCTGCATCGCGCGGCGGCTGAAATTGTCTCGCGGCCGGATGGAATGATGCCGGATACGCTGGCGGAACTGGTGGCGCTGCCCGGCATCGGACGTTCGACGGCCGGTGCGATCCTCGCACTCGCGCTGGGGCAGCGGCATCCGATCCTGGACGGCAACGCCAAGCGCGTGCTCGCGCGCCTGTTCTGCATCCGCGATCGGCCCGGCAATGCAGAAACTTCTGCGCGACTCTGGCAGCTCGCGGAGGACTGCACGCCCCAAGCACGGGTCGCCGAGTACACCCAGGCGATCATGGATCTCGGCGCCACGGTCTGCACCCGCGCCAATCCTGGCTGCGGGCGCTGCCCGGTCAGTGCCGATTGCATGGCGCTCGCCGCGGGTTGCGTCGATGAACTGCCTGCGCGCCGCGCGCGCGGGACTCGCAGACTGCGGCACACACAGATGGTCTTCGTGCAGCAACACGGCAATGAGGTGCTGTTGCGGAAGCGCGCACCGCAGGGTATCTGGGGCGGCCTGTGGGGGCCGCCGGAGTTTCCGGATGCGGCCGCCGCGCATGCCTGGTGCGCGTCCAGATTCGGGGTTACGCCTCAGGAGCTGCAGCGATTGCCGGCGCTGAGGCATTCATTCACGCATTTCGACCTCGACATCGTGCCCTGGGTGCTGAAATTGCCGCACGGCAGCGCGCGCGTGGAGGAGCCAGGATCGGTCTGGTATATATATGATGTGCCCATGTCGGTCGGTTTGCCGACGCCCGTGTCCAGATTGATCGAAGCGTGCTTTACCGATGACAAGAATGGTCCAATGCGTACTGCTCGGCCGCGAAGCGGAAGGCCTCGAGCGCGTGCCCTATCCCGGTGAACTCGGCCAGCGCATCTACGAGAATGTCTCGAAGGAAGCCTGGCAGAAGTGGCTGGGTCACCAGACCATGCTCATCAATGAATACCGGCTCGTGACCTTCGAGCCGAAGGCCCGCACATTCCTGGTCGGGGAGATGGAGAAGTTCTTTTTCGGTAGCGGGTCAAAGGCGCCAGAAGGCTTCGTCGAACCATCCGGGCAGTAGTTCACCCGTTCGGGGGCGCTTTCTTGACGCCTGCCGGATGGCCCCTGTCTAATACGCAGCCCAAACGATGGCCAGGTAGCTCAGTTGGTAGAGCAGCGGACTGAAAATCCGCGTGTCGGTGGTTCAATTCCACCCCTGGCCACCAAATTCTCGCGTTCCAGCGCCATTTTGGTGTCCCGAATTAGCGTTTCGGATGCCCCTGACCTTTTCCAAAGTTCCCATATCGGCCCTCAAAAGCAGACAGAGCTATTGCCAAG
>JANPCY010000195.1:0-4367 GCA_031431175.1 Steroidobacteraceae bacterium
TGTCATGCAGCCTGCGGGCCTGGGGACCGATCGGCTGGCCATTGACCAGCGGAAAATCGTCGGGCTTGCTGCTCTCGACGTGGACGACATAGTAACCGTCCGCGCGCCGGCCGATTGCGGCCACCTGCACACCGGTCCGCCCGAGCGTGGTCAGCGTCTTGGCGAGTGCCAGTTCGCGGCCGGCGAACTGGCCGGACAGCACCTGCAGCTTGGCAGGGCGTGACTGCGGTGGTTTCTCACCCATGGCGGATGGGGCCGCCTGTGCCGGTGCAGCAGCGCGCCCGGTGGCCGCAGCAGCCGCAGCGGCCGCATCAGCGGCTGCTTTCAGGCGGCTTTCATTGATTTGCCCGGGCTGAATGACCAGCGTGCGTTCGAATTCGTCCTGCTCCGAGCTGTCAACCTGACTATCGACGAATCGCAGGTGATGGTGCCCGATCGTGATGACGTCGCCATGCGTCAGTGCATGCTTCTTGATGAGCTTGCCATTGACGTACGTTCCGTTTGTGCTGTTGAGGTCCTCGAGGAAAGAGTCATTCAGGATGTTAATGATCAGGCCGTGATGGCCGCTGACTGCCGAATTGTCGATGCGCACGTCATTGTCGGGCAGGCGGCCGACCGTGTACCGTTCCTTGGTCATGTTGAATTCGGCCAATACCTGGCCGTCGAGACTCAAAATCAGGCGCGCCATAAGCTTCCTCGCTGGCCGTTACCCAAACCAGGCCAATATTCTGTTAAGTATGCCCCGTCGCGCGGGGAAAGGCTCAGCCACCTGCACCAGCACGACCGAGATGTTGTCCCGGCCGCCGCTGTCATTCGCCAGCTGCACCAGTTGCCTAGCGACGGTGTCAAGATTACCGCCGAAAGTACTGATTGTTAAGTGAATATCCTCGTCCTCAACCATATCTGTGAGGCCGTCTGAACAGAGTACCAGCCAGTCCCCTGGTTCGACCGGATACTCGTGTACCTCGACATCGACGGTAGGCTCGACTCCGAGCGCCCTGGTCACGTAATTCTTGTTGGTGGCGCGCTGCGCCTCTTCCGGCGAGTAAAAGCCGCGATCGACCAGCTCCTGTAGCAGCGAATGGTCCATGGTCAGTTGTTCAAAGGTCTCCTTGCGCAGCCGGTACATGCGTGAGTCCCCGACGTGGGCTAGCGCGACCCGGTTGTCGTGAAAAAGCGCTGAAACCACGGTCGTGCCCATGCCTTCGCACTGGCTCTGGGACTTTGAAGTCTGGTGGATGATCTTGTTGGCGCGGGCAATCGCATCGCGCAGGATGATGCTCGGGCGGTGCAGGCCAGTGTTCTTGTCGAGGCCTTCCAGCTCCTGGCCCGCAAACGCTTCGTGCACCAGATTTGCGATAGTCTTGACGGCAATACCGCTCGCGACCTCGCCGGCCTTGTAGCCGCCCATGCCGTCGGCCAGCACAAAGAGCCCGATATCGCCGTCCCAGTAGATCGAGTCTTCGTTGTGCTCGCGCACCTTGCCGGTATCGGTCAAACCGACGGCCTGCACGCGACTTCGCAGGGAGACGTAACCAGCCATCAACGCAGTGCCGGATCGATGCTGTGCGAGCAGTCGCGCAAAGCCTGGGCCATTTCGGCGCCACTGCGGTAGCGCAACTCCGGGTCCTTCGCCAGCGCGCGGTCGATGATTGCGGACAGGGACTGCGGCAGGTCTGGACGCACGACACGCAGCGGCGGGTGCGCTTCGATCGAGATCTTCTGCATCAGTCCGGGTATGGAGTCGGAGCGAAATGGCAGCATGCCGGTCAGCAGCTGGAACAAGGTGATGCCCAGCGAAAAAATATCCGATTGCGCTGTGACGGGCCGTGCATCGAGCTGCTCCGGCGCCATGTACGAGGGCGAGCCGAGGATCACGCCGGTGCGCGTCGCGCGGCTGTCTTCGAGTCTTGCGACGCCGAAATCCATGACCCGGACGCGCCGGCTGCGCTGGTCGAAGACAATGTTGGCGGGCTTGATGTCGCGATGGACAACGCCGCGCTGGTGCGCGAAATAGAGCGCATCGGCGACCCTCGCGCACATCTCGGCGACCAGACGGGGCGGCAGCAGCTTACCTTCGAATGCGTGCGTGCCGAGATTGACGCCCTCGACGTATTCCATCGCCAGGTACACGAGTCCTTCGTGTTCGCCGGATTCGCGGACCTCAACGATATCCGGGTGCGTAAGAGCGCCCGCCGCATCAGCTTCACGCAGCAGCCGCAATTTCGCATCCTCGAGCAGGTCGTCGGGCCAGTCGTCGGCGAGGGTGAGCATCTTGAGGGCGACCACGCTGCCGTTGTTCTCGTCAATGGCCTTGTAGACCGTAGCCATCGCCCCGCGACCGAGTTGCTGCTGCAGGCGGTAGTGATGGAATACCTGGCCCGGGCGCAGCGTGAATCCTGGCGTGCGGCGCAGTTGTTTCTCGCGCATCGCCACCTCGAGCGGCTTGCCGATCGTCGGCAGGCTATCGCCCGCACCCTGAACCGGCGCTTCGGACCGATTGCGCAGCCAGCGACCAAAACTGGATTCGTCAGGCATGCGCCATCCGGCCCGTGACCATTATCATCCGCGAATCATAAACGGGCGTGCCACCCGCCGGTACTGTCTTTGCCGGATTTTCAATGTGTTATCGCCCAAACCGCGACCTGAGCCGCAATCCAAACGGCCGCCAGCCCGCGGATTGTGCATGCTAGCATCGCCGCTCCCCCGGCCGGATCGCAGCGATGCCCAAGCCACGCACCGTATTTGTCTGCTCGGCCTGCGGTGCTGACGCCCCCCGCTGGCAGGGCCAATGTCCGTCCTGCAACGAGTGGAACACGATGTCCGCCTTCAACACGCCCCGCAAGGCGCGCGCAGTTCAATCTGGAGCCCTGGCCGGTGCTGTGTCGCAGGCGGAGCCGATCGGGCTGGTGGCCGCGGGTGATGGCGACAGGCTCGGCACCGGCTACGGCGAATTCGACCGGGTGCTGGGTGGCGGCCTGACCGCAGGTTCCGTGACACTGATCGGCGGCGATCCGGGCATCGGCAAGTCCACTCTGTTGCTGCAATGCGCTGCGGCAATGTCCGCCAGCGTTCCAGTGCTGTACGCGACCGGAGAGGAATCCGTGCGTCAGGTCGCAGAGCGCGCCAGGCGGCTGGCGGTGGACGGCCCCGCGCTCGCCCTCATTTCAGAGACAGCCGTCGAACGGATACTGGAGGAGTGCACGCGTACCGGTGCCCGCGTGCTGATCATCGACTCGATACAGACCATGTCCGTTGCAGAGGTGGAGGCCGCGCCCGGCGCCGTTACTCAGTTGCGGGAATCGACGGCACGGCTGGTGCGTCATGCCAAGGCCGCGGGCACATCGGTGCTGCTGATCGGGCACGTGACGCGCGAAGGCGTCATCGCCGGGCCACGCGTGCTCGAACACATGGTGGACACGGTGCTCTACTTCGAAAGTGATTCCGGCAGCCGTTTTCGGGTCATTCGGGCGGTCAAGAACCGCTTTGGCGCGGTCAATGAAATCGGCGTGTTTGCGATGGATGAGCAGGGCCTGCGCGAAGTACGAAATCCATCGGCCATTTTCCTGTCGCGCGGCACCGAACCGGTGTCCGGTTCGGTCGTGACGGTGGCCCGCGAGGGCACGCGGCAGATGCTGATCGAGGTCCAGTCGCTCGTCGACCCGAGTCAAGCGGCGAATCCGCGCCGCGTCGCGGTTGGATTTGAGTCCAACCGCGTGGCCCTGCTGCTTGCCGTGCTGCACCGGCATGCGGGGATCGCGCTGCATTCACACGATGTGTTTGTAAATGTCGTCGGCGGCGTGCGTCTCGCCGAAACCGCTGCCGATCTCGCCGTGGTTGCGGCCATTGCCTCGAGCATGAGCGGGGAGCCATTGCCAAAGGAACTCGTGGTATTCGGCGAGCTGGGCCTGACCGGCGAGATCCGGCCAGTGCCTTATGGCGAGGAGCGGTTGCGTGAGGCCGCCAAGCACGGCTTCCGCCGCGCAATCGTGCCGCAGGCCAATGCGCCACGTCAGGCCGTCGCGGGCATCGACGTGGTGGCGGCGGCCAGGCTGCCGGAGGCGCTCGCGGCCTTGCGCTGAATCAATCGCCGGCGGCGGACGACGGCAGGATGCGGGCCGTGCGCACCGCGTTGTCGGCCACCTGTAGAACCTCGATCGTGCGCCCGCCGAGTGTCAGGATTGCGCCCGGCTCCGGTATGGATTCGAGGTGCTCGACGATGAGCCCGGAGAGTGTCCGCGGTCCATCGGTGGGAAGACTCATGCCCAGCGCCCGGTTGACCGAGCGCAGCGTCACGCTGCCAGACACGACATAGCTCCCATCGCGGCGCGCGCTGAAGTCGAGGCGCGGCATGGCCGGTTGGGTCG
>JANPCY010000196.1:0-4999 GCA_031431175.1 Steroidobacteraceae bacterium
AAGCCGTCGGCCGTGTAGCCGGCCAGCAAGTCGTGTTCGAGATCACCGTTGTCAGCCAGACCAGGCTCCGGCTCGAAATCGAACCCACGGAGTGGCGGTCGGGCTCCGCACCCGTGCCGCATCGCGCTGGAACAATGCCGGTGATTTCCATCAGGCTCGCGACGCAGGTCGAAGCAGGCAGACTGGACGTCGCCAATGCGCGTTACGTACTCGGGATGCTCGACGCCGCGACCGAGGGCTGCATCACCGGCCAATTCACGGCGATGGTGACAGCGCCGGTGCAGAAATCCGTCATCAACGACGCGGGCCTCGCGTTCACCGGTCACACCGAATATCTCGCGGCCAGGAGCGGCGCGTCATTACCTGTGATGCTGCTCGTCGCGGGCAAGCTGCGTGTCGCGCTCGCGACCACGCACCTGCCGCTCGCCGAGGTGCCCCGGCACATCCGGCGCGAAGTACTCGATGCCACACTCGACGTGCTCGATCACGGACTCAGGACGGCGTTTGGGCTGCCTGCGCCGCGGATTCTCGTCTGCGGGCTGAATCCGCATGCCGGTGAGGGTGGCCACCTGGGACGCGAGGAAATTGAGGTCATCGGGCCGGCTGTTGCCGCCGCGCGCACGCGCGGCTTGACGGTGCGCGGCCCGATAGCCGCCGACACCGCATTCACACCCGCCGCGCTTGCACAAACCGATGCCGTGCTTGCGATGTATCACGACCAAGGACTGCCGGTGATCAAGCACGCGGGCTTCGGCCAGGCAGTCAATGTCACGCTGGGCCTGCCGTTCCTGCGCACCTCGGTGGACCACGGCACGGCGCTCGACCTGGCCGCGACCGGGCGTGCCGACCCCGGCAGCCTGTTCGCGGCAATCGATCTGGCACAGAAACTGGGATGATTCGAGCCCGCAAGCGATTCGGCCAGCATTTCCTGCACGATCCGGGTGTCATCGCGCGCATTGTTGCTGCGATTGCCCCGCAACCCGGTGAGCGAATCGTCGAGATCGGACCTGGCCGAGGGGCGTTGACGCGGCCGCTGCTCGATCGTTGCCACCGCCTCGAAGTCATAGAGATCGACCGCAACGTGATCCCGGCACTGCGCCAGCACTGCGCTGGCGCCGGTGAATTGATCGTGCACGAGGCCGACGTACTGGAAGTCGACGTGACCGTGCTGCACGGCGGCGGCCCGCCCATGCGCGTCTGCGGCAACCTGCCCTACAACATCTCGACACCGCTGCTGTTCCATCTGCTCGAATCGCGTGCGGTGATCGCCGACATGCACTTCATGCTGCAGAAGGAAGTCGTAGAGCGCATGGCCGCGAAGCCGGGCGGCAAGGACTACGGCCGCCTGACCGTCATGCTGGCCGCAGTTTGCCGCGTCGAATCCTTGTTCCGGGTCGGACGCGGTGCTTTCAATCCGCCGCCGGGCGTCGATTCGGCGGTGGTACGGCTGATACCGCATGGGGATGCGCCATTTCCGATGCCGGATCGCGCGCGCTTTGCCCGGTTCGTCGCAGCCGCATTCTCGATGCGCCGCAAGACCTTGCGCAATTCCCTGCGGGGACTTGCCGGGCCTGCGGAATTCGAAGCTGCCGGAATCGCACCCGAGCGGCGTCCGGAGACCCTGTCACCCGCGGAATTCGCGAAACTCGCGGCCCAACCGGCAACCGGCGCCGACAGCCTATAATGGCGGTGTCATGAAAATTTACGGCAGGATCCTGTTGGTTGTCGCGCTCGACGAGCACAGCGAGCGCATCGGCGCGAGGGCGCGCGACATCGCCGCGCTCTGCAACGCCGAACTGTCGCTGCTGCATGTCGTCGAGTATGTGCCGGTGGAGCCCATGGGCGAGACCCTGCTGCCGGCGGTGCAGATCGAGGAGGAACTGGTCCAGCGCGCCAAGCAGCGCCTTGCGGAACTGGCGCAGCGTCTGGGTGTGGAATCGGCCAGGCGCGAGGTCGCCGCAGGCAATATCAAGGCGGAGATCGTGCGCGCGGCCCAGGACCAGAAGGCGGATCTGATCGTGCTCGGCAGCCGCGAGCGTCACGGGCCGTCGATCCTCGTCAATTTCACCGAAGACACCGTGCTGCACGCCGCGTCCTGCGATGTGCTGGCGGTACGATTGCGCTAGGGAAGCATGGCATGGGCGACGAGGCTCAACACATGATCACGGTGGATGTCGACACGCGCTATCTGGAGGACCAGTCGGACCCCGATGAGCAGCGCTTCGTATTCGCCTACACAATCACGATCCGCAACCGCGGCGAGGTGTCGGCACGCCTGTTGACCCGGCACTGGGTCATCACCGACGCAAATGGCAAGGTCCAGGAAGTCCGCGGTGAGGGTGTGGTAGGCGAACAGCCGCACCTGAAGCCGGGCCAGGGATTCCGCTACACGAGCGGCGCGGTCCTGGAGACGCCGGTCGGTGCGATGCAGGGCAGCTACCAGATGCTTGCCGACGACGGCGTGCACTTTGACGCGCCGATCCCGCCATTCACGCTCGCGATACCCGGAACTATTCACTAGCAACGTGGCCGTGTACGCCATCGGGGACCTGCAGGGCTGCCACGCGGAGTTCATGGCCCTGCTGGAGCAGCTGCGCTTCGATCCGGCCCACGACCGCCTGTGGCTGACCGGCGATCTCGTCAATCGCGGCCCCGCATCACTCGCCGTTCTGCGGACCGTCCGTTCACTCGGCTCATCGACAACGGTCGTGCTCGGTAATCACGACCTGCACCTGCTGGCCATGGCCTGCGCCCCGAAAACCGTGCGCCATCGCGAACCGGAATTGCAGGCCGTACTCGACGCGGCCGACGCCGGTGAATTGCTCGCCTGGCTCGCGGCGCGGCCGCTGCTGCATCGTGATGGGGAGCTTGGCTGGACCCTGGTCCATGCCGGGCTGCCGCCGCAATGGTCGCTAGCCGAGGCCGCCGCCTGTGCGCGCGAGATCGAAACCGCGCTGCGTGAGCGGCCCGCGGAATTGCTGGCAGAGATGTACGGAGACCTTCCTGATCGCTGGTCACCCGCGCTTGCGGGGCTCGACCGCCTGCGATTCGCAGTGAACTGCCTGACCCGGCTGCGCTATGTGGACACCGACGGCCGCCTGCTGCTCGGCCTCAAGGGACCGCCCGGCGAGGCTCCGCAGGGAGCAATACCCTGGTTCCGGCATCCAGCGCGCGCGACGAAAGCCGAGCGAATCCTGTTTGGCCACTGGTCGGCACTGGGTTATCACGCCGAACCTGGACTGCGTTGCCTCGATGCGGGCTGCGTGTGGGGTGGCGCGCTGTGCGCGCTGCGGCTCGATGGCGAAGAAGAACCGCTGCTGCTGCCCTGTCGTGGGAGTCGACGCCCGATGGGCTGATCAGGGACTCTGCGCCTCAACGACGTCCGCCGTCGGCACACCCGTAAGCACTTCGAACTTGAGGTCGATGCGGTTACCGATCAATTGGTGCGGGATGCAGTTGACGTCACCGGCGACATTTCGCATTGTCAGCTGGGACAGGACGCGGTCGCGAAACTGTTCGACCAGTTCGCAATCGCCCCATTCGAGTCCGCGCGGCATGTTGCGCTTGATTGAAACGGACTTCCAGAGGCCAAGCACCGGCTCTCCGACCTCGCGGCGCCCTGACTCGGGAATTTCCGCCGCGTAGAAAACGATTTTCAGGTGCGGAAAATCGGCGACCCTCTGATAACCGTACTCGCAGCCACGTTCCATGACCTTGACGTCCGGCCGCACGCCGACATGCTTGAGCAGCAGCTTGACCTTGCTTCTGAGGCCCGCGCAGGTATAGAGGGTCGTAAAACCCATGTAGACCAGGTCAACCTCGTGCCGCTTCCAGGCTGCGCCTGCCTCATCCGATTCCGATTCGTCGGCAACCGCCGGCAACGTTGCCAGCAACACCCAGGCCACGAATCCGGCGCGCCACAACATGCCAAACGCTCCTCGTATCCAACATGAGCCATCAGACCGGCGTGCACCGGCCGGGTTCCCGGGGGTGACTATAATGGCATGATGACAATCATGCGTTTCGAGGTGGAGGGCCGCCGGTTGAACGCCGACTTCGCCCAACCCCTCTCGATCGCCATCCCGCTGGATTTCAATGGCCCGCAGCCTTCCTTTTACGATGCGCCGGTTGCGACCGCGAAACCCTACCGCGAGGCAGGCTTCGTCGGCGACACGCGTGCCGGCGGCAGTTGCAACTGCGAACAGTTGACGCTCGTTCCCCATTGCAACGGCACTCACACGGAGTGCATCGGTCATGTCACGCATGATCGAGTTGCGGTCACCGACCAGGTCCGTGGAGGAATCGTGCTCGCGCTGCTGGTTTCCTTGCATCCGGTGGCGGCCAGTGCAACCGGCGAAGACAGCGACCCGCCGCCCGCGCCCACCGACCAGCTGTTGACCGCGGAGTCGCTCGAAAGTGTATTCGCCGCGCATCCTGGCCCCTCGCCGCGAGCGCTGGTCGTGCGCACTCTGCCCTGTAATGCCGCGCGACTGACCCAGGCCTATCGTGGCGGTGCGCCCGCACCCTACTTGTCACAGCAGGCTGCCGCCTGGCTGGTCGCGCGTGGCATCGAACATCTGGTGCTGGACCTGCCTTCGGCGGATCGCGCGGACGATCACGGAAAGCTGACGGCACACCGCCTGTTCTTCGGCTTGCCCGCCGGTGGACGGCAGGCGCGCGACGCAGGGCGACCCCAGGCCAGCATTACTGAGCTTGCCTGGGTCGCGCCGACGATTCGCGACGGCTGGTACATGCTCGATCTGCAGATCCCGGCATTCCTGACGGATGCCGCACCCAGCCGTCCGTTGCTCTACCCGGTGCATTTCGAGTGAGCAGCGAGCTGACGCTGGATGCGGCGCACGCGCGCGATGCGGCGGATCCGCTCGCGCGCTGGCGCGGCGAGTTTCACTTCCCGGTGGCGGCGCGAGGCGGTCCGGCACTTTATCTCTGCGGCAATTCGCTGGGCCTGCAGCCGCGCAGTGCCGGCAGCGAGGTCGCG
>JANPCY010000197.1:0-2115 GCA_031431175.1 Steroidobacteraceae bacterium
CCGAAAACATCGCGCGTCTCGAGTACGACGGGACCAAAGTGACAACCAATTCGTATCGCGATGTGCTGTCGCTCCACATCCAGTTCAGGATGCGCCTCAATCGCGACCTGCATCTGGACCGCGGCATCCATCGCCTTGTCGCAATCCTCGAATGTTGCGAGGATTTCGTCACCCATGGTCTTGACGACCGAGCCGCCACGCTGCTCGGTGGCGCGCCGCATGATATCCACGCACACAGCGACCTTGTCGCGCGCGGTCAGGTCGCCCAACACCTCGTACAGCCGGGTGCTGCCGACGACGTCTGCAAAAAGTATGACGAGTTCTTTTTCCTTACCCATGCTCGCTTCGCGGGTAGCCTGAGGCTAGCGCATTGATTATAGGCATTATGTCACCTCGTGGCATCCTGGGCCCCGGCGGCCATTTCTCCTTGAGTGCGGCAGTTACTGGCGCGGCGGCCAGGACCCGGCACTGACATGCTGCTGGCGTCACCGGCAGGGAGGCCAGTGCATGGCGCTCAGCGTCGAAATCGCGACCGCGGAAACGCTGCGACATATCGTCGCGCGGAGCCGCGGCCGCCGGCCGCTTTACGCCGACCTCGGCAGACGCAGCGCAGCCGCAAAGCAGCTCGCCGAGAGCTGCCATCGTCATCGCCTGAAGTGCCTTGTCTGGTGTGTCACCGACCGGCGCCTGCACGTCGTGCTGCGCGGCGTGCCGGCTTCGATCACGCTCGCGACCCATGAACTGATCGGCTCACGCCTGCGTCACGGCCACTGGCTGTCCACGATCGTGAATCGCGACGTCTACCTGCTTGAAGTCGTGCGGCATGTGCTGCTCGGCCCGGTACGTGCCGGCTTGTGTCGCCAGGCCGCCGAATGGCCATTCTCAAGTGCGCGTGAGTCGCTGGGTCTCAGGCCAGCGCCAGCCTGGATGGATCTGGTCGCGCTCTACGACCTGCTGGGTGCGCGCGACGGCAACGGGGTCTCGCGCCTGCGCCGTTTCATGGAAAACGGATAGCGGCTGTTAGCGCAGCTTCCATCAGCGCCGGCCCGGCGCCCGCCTGGCTCGCGCCATCGCTCAGCGCCCGACGCCAGGCACGCGCACCGGCGCGGCCCGCAAGCAGGCCCATCATGTGCCGCGTAATCGCGCGTAACGGTGTGCCCGTCTTCATCTCGCGTTCCGCGTAGATCCGCATGCTCTGTGCGATCGACCCTGGATCCGGCGTCTCAAAGCCATCCGCATGAATGGCACGATGCAGGGCCGGCAACAGATACGGGTTGTGGTAGGCCTCACGTCCCAGCATCACGCCGTCCACCTGCCCGAGTTGCTCGGTTACCTGCGGTACCGTCCGCAGCCCACCATTGACGATCACCGTCAACGACGGAAAATCGCGCTTCACCCACCACGCGCGTTCGTAGATGAGCGGTGGCACTTCGCGGTTCTCCTTCGGGCTCAGGCCCCTCAGAACCGCCTTGCGCGCATGCACGATCACCGTGCCACAGCCTGCCGCCGCGACTTCGGAAACGAACGTGTGGAGGAACCCGTAGTCGTCATGATCGTCGATGCCGATACGGCACTTGACCGTGACCGGCACCTGGACCGCGTTGCGCATGGCACGCACGCAGTTACCGACGAGGCGCGGCTGTGCCATCAGGCAGGCGCCGAATGTCGCGCTCTGCACGCGATCGCTGGGGCAGCCGACATTCAGGTTGATTTCGTCATAGCCGAATGACGCGCCGATCGCGGCCGCGCCGGCAAGCTCTGCCGGGTCGCAGCCGCCGAGCTGCAACGCGACCGGATGCTCGGCGGGATCGCAGGCAAGCAGGCGCTCACGGTCGCCGCGCAGCACGGCGTTCGCGACGATCATCTCGGTATACAGAAGTACACGGGGCGAGAACTGGCGCAGGAAGTACCGGCAATGCCGGTCGGTCCAGTCCATCATCGGCGCCACCGAGATCGGGCAATTCATCATGGCGGCCGACAGTATGTTTTATCCTGAGCGTGCCATGAAAGACGTTCGCCTCGGCATCCGCGCGAATCTCGCCCAGTTCTCGCTGCTCGTGGTCGTCAATGCCTTCGTCGGCGGCATGGTCGGGATCGAGCGGTCGATCCTGCCCG
>JANPCY010000198.1:0-4873 GCA_031431175.1 Steroidobacteraceae bacterium
CTGGCCGCGCTCGATGTGATGCTCGCGACCACCGATCTCGAATACGCGCTGGTCGGCGATACAATGGAGATACGTACCCGCACTGAGCTATAAGCATAGCCGTGAAAAATTGGACGCTGCTGCTGGCTTGCCTGCCGGGCGTCGCTTGGGCGGCCGCATACCAGGGACAGACGTTAGAGCAGGCGCTCGAACAGCTGCGCGAGCGCGGGACTGCGATCTTCTACAGCAGCGATCTCGTGAAACCCTGGATGCGCGTCGAGCGCGAGCCGACCGCCACTGAGCCACGCGCACTGCTTGCCGAAATCCTGGCGCCGTACGGTATCACTGTCGCCGACGGGCCCGATGGTGCGCTGATGCTGGTGCGTGAGATTCAGCGTGCGCCACGGCATGCCGCGCCCGGAGCGCCGAACCGTCCCGCACCGACGCCGCTCGACGTGGTGGTCGTCAGCGCGAGCACTTACCTGTTCGGCGGCGATTCACCGCTGTCGTCGGCAGCATTCAGTGCCGACGACCTCGAGATGCTGCCCGAAATCGGCGAAGACCCCTTGCGTGCGGTATCACGCCTGCCGGGTGTCGCACGCCAGGACTACTCCAGCCGCGTCCACCTGCGCGGCGGCACCGACGAAGAAACACTCGTGCGCTTTGACGACCTGCGGCTGTACGACCCGTTCCACTTCAAGGATTTCTACGGCATCTTCAGCGCGATCGATCCAGGCATCGTCAGCGACATCCGTGTTTACACCGGTGGCTTCCCGGTGACATTCGGCGATCGCAGCAGCGGTGTCGTGGAAATCGCGCCGCGCCTGCCGGGGCGGGAGTTCCACGGCCAGGCCGTGTTTTCCCTGTTCACCGCGGGCGTCTCGGCTGACGGTTCCTGGAACGACGGCGCCGGTGACTGGGCTGTGGCTGCGCGGCGCAGCAACATCAGCCTGTTCTTCGACCTCGCGAACCAGTCGCTCGGCGAACCGGACTACCACGACCTTTATGCGCACGTCGGTCATCGCATCAATGACCAGTTCGCGATATCCGCCAACGCTCTTTCATTCGTCGACCAGATCGTCGCTTCCGACACTGACCAGGAGGAAGAAGCTCGCGCCGAATATCAAGATGCTTATTACTGGGTGCGCATGGACTTCGGCGCCTCTGACGAAACCGGCGGACGCATGCTCATCGCGCGCACGGAATTGGGCAGCGATCGCTTCGGCAGCACGAATCTTCCAGGCATTGCCGCCGGCTCGCTGACGGATGAGCGCGACTTCATCATCAACTCGATCCAGGCTGACGGCTGGTGGCGGCCGGGCGCGCGCTCAGTGTTGCAGGCCGGTGCCGAGTGGCGGCAGATGAGCGGCGCCTACCGTTACGCGGACAATGTCGACTTCGAATTGTTGTTCCTGACGCCGGGCGCACCCGCGACACCGTCGCGTTCGCGTTCGATCCAGCTGCGGCCGTCGGGCCATCAGTCCGGCGCTTACGTGAATTGGCGCTTCGAGCCCACGACGACGATAACGACGGATCTCGGGTTGCGCTGGGATCGCGAGACGCTCGCCCCGCAGGACGGCTCGCATACGAGCCCGCGTGCAGTGCTGATGTGGCGCCCCCGCGAGGACACACGATTGCGCCTTTCCTGGGGCGACTATTTCCAGGCCCAGGGCATCAACGAACTGCAGGTGTCGGACGGTGAACAAAGTTACTCTCCAGCGCAGCGGGCGACGCATCTGGTGGCGAGCATCGAGCACGACCTGACGCCGGCATTGAAACTGCGCGCGGAGGTCTACCGGAAGGAATACGGACACCCGCTGCCGCGCTACGAACTGCTCATGAACACGCTGGTCGTGCTGCCGGAGCTGAGGCCCGACCGCATCCTGATCGCGCCGGATTCCGCGGAGGCGGAAGGCGCCGAGATCTCGCTGAATTACGATGCCGGTGCGCTCTCCGGCTGGCTCAGCTTCAGCGCGTCGCAGGTGTACGACCGGGTGGATGGCCAGAGGCTTCACAGGCGCTGGGACCAGCGCAATTACGCCGGCGGCGGCCTGAGCTGGCGCGGTGTGAGCTGGGACGCATCCGTAGCGGCCACCTGGCATACAGGCTGGCGCACGACCGAGCTCGAGCTCGCGACGCTCGTTCCATTTCCGTTGGTCGCGGTCGGCGAGCGCAATGCAACGCGCCTCTCCGATTTTGCAAGCATCGACCTGCGCATCGCGCGTCGCTTCGACCTGGGATCAGCCGGTGAGCTGACAGCCTTTGTCGAGATCAATAACCTGCTGGAGCGCAGTAATGAATGCTGCGTTGAGTACCAGATCGAGGACGAGTTCAATCCCGCTGTTCTCGATGTCAAGGTCCAGGATTCGCTGCCGCTGATTCCTTCAGCCGGTTTCGTCTGGAAGTTCTAAAGGGGACGCAACCCTTTATCCCGTCAATCGGTAAAGGGTTGCGTCCCCTTTATAAAGAAAAGGCCCCCGTGTGGGGGCCTTTGTCTTCATCCAGCGGATGAATCGTCAGGCGGCGGGTTCGCTCGCAGCATCAGCAGCGGGAGCAGCCGCAGGCGGCCGGTCCGAGTTCCAGATGTCACGGATGATCATCCACTTGCCATCGATGTTCTGCTGGACTTCCAGGTAATTGCCGCTGTCGACCGCGGCACCGCTCGCATCGTTGACGGTGTACGCGCCGGAATGCCAGGCGAGATCGCCCATGACGCCGACCTCATCGCCATCGCTCATGACGAGCGTGACGCCCGCGGCCTTCGCCCCGGCACTGTCCGAAGCAATGAACTCGCGAATCGCTTCGCGGCCGACGGCCGCCGGTGCACCCGGCGCCATGACGACCGCGTCTTCCGAGTACTGCGCGGCGATCGTGTCGGCGTCACCCGCGTTGTAGGCGGCGCTCCAGTCGCGGACGCCCTGCTTGATTTCACTGGATACGGCCGCCGTGTCCACCGATTTCTGGCAACCGGCGAGTGCGATCAGACTCACTGCAATGACTGCAGCTGTTTTCAGAATGTTCACGATGCCCCCTTTCTATTGTTTGACCATTCGGCCGCGATTTTCGGCCGTCGGGCGCCATCGTACTGCAATGCACTGAATAAAGGGGACGCAACCCTTTACCCCGTCAATCGGTAAATGGTTGCGTCCCCTTTATTTAGAGCAGCGCGATCTCCACGCGCTTGTTGCGCCGGCCTTCGTTGCGGATCCTGGTGACCCGGATGCCGCCGATCTCGCCGATGTTCTTTACATGCGTACCACCGCAGGGTTGCAGATCGATTCCCGGGATCCGCAGCAGGCGAATCCGTCCCGCGCCGCGCGGCGGCTGCACGCTCATGGTCTTGACCAGTTCCGGCTGTGCGTCGAGTTCGGCGTCCGTGATCCAGACGGTTTCGGTGTCTACGCCGCGCGCGATGAGCTCATTCGTTCCGCCCTCGATCTTCGCGGCGTCCAGCAGCGTCATGTCGATGTCGAAGTCGAGCCGCGCCTTGTCGGGCGCGATGTTGCCGCCGGTCACCGGTGCGATGACGACGCAGGACATCACGTGCAGCGCCGTGTGCAGGCGCATCAGCGCATGGCGTCGCGGCCAGTCGAGTTCGAGCGCGAGTGTCTCGCCCGGTTGGGGTAGATTCGCACCCGCGGCGAGCAGGTGCCGCACCGTGTCGTGGGTCTCGCCCTTGCGCGTGTCGACGATCGCAATGCGCTCGCCGCTTTCGCGCACCAGGAATCCGGTGTCGCCCGGCTGGCCGCCGCCCAGCGGATAGAAGATCGTGCGGTCGAACTCGAGGTAACCATCCCGGGCCACAGCCACGCGTGCGGTGGCTGTCTTGAGGTAGGCGTCTTCCCGGAATAGCCATTCGGTCGCCATCCCGAAATTATGCCTCCCCGGCGTGTTCAGGGATCCGGAACAAAGCCGCCCGGGAACGGGTCCGGGACATTCCGGGCATAGCGCCCGGAAGGAATGACACCCTGGGCCACCAGATTCCGGCGCGAGTCGTAGAAAACCCGGATTACAGCCTCTGGTTCATCGGTTGCGCGCTCGAATTGGGTGTAGGTCGCCCCGGAATCGTGGCGCTTGCCATGGCCGGTGCCAAGCTTGCCTTGCATGCCGTCGGCCTTGGCACTGGAATTCCCGGACTCAGTCGCGGGGGAGGGGGCATCAGCCGCGGCAACCGACTCCTGCTCGCGCAACATGGCGTAGGGCACCCGTTCGCGGAACACCGCTACACCGATGACCCCCACGTTGTCCGGCCGCCCGGTGCGGGCCGCGTAGGAGTCCGGGGGCGAGGTGAAATAGAAGGCCGCGACCTCGTCCATGCTCTTGCGCCAGCCGTCGATTTCGACCGTCCCAAAGGGGTCCAGAACGTAGCCGGTCTGATGTTCGGCGGCGGTCTGTCCGTTGATCACATTGACCCCGTCCACCGAGGCCACGGTGAGTAACCTTCCGGGGCTCCGGCTGCAGATCCGGACCTCGTATTCATGGCCGGGCTCACCGGCGACATAGCGCTCGCCGGCATGCCAGTAGACCGGCAGCAGGTGACCGGCCGAGCGGTCGTAGATCTCGATTTCCACCGGCTGACTGGCCACGGCGGCGAGGGGGAGTAGAAGGGCCATCAGGGTGGTGGCTTGGCAGTAGAAACGCTTCATTCGGGCACTCCGTGAGCATGGGTTCTTGAAGGGTCTAACGCCGCTGCTACGGTACCCGGGTTTGCCTTTACATCTGTCGGTACGGCATTTTCTGTGACCCATCAGGCAGGTGGCCATGAGGCAAGGATTCCTCTACAGGCACACCCTCAGCCGAGCCCGACCCGGCCCCGAATGGCGGCGATTTCACTGCGCCTCAATCTCGTGGAGCAGACATGCGTGGAAGTAGCCAACCGAGCGCCGCCGCGCCC
>JANPCY010000199.1:0-3984 GCA_031431175.1 Steroidobacteraceae bacterium
GCCCGGCCAGAGGGTTGCGCTCGACCTGCGGCGTGGGGCGAAGCCAGTGAAAATCACTGTCGTGGCGCGCCCGATGGATCAAGTGTTCCTTGCCGGGCCGCCGATGGGGGATATCGAATTCGGTACGATCCAGGCGATTCCGGCGATGCCCCCGATGCACGGCATTGGGATGGCGCGTGGGCCCCATTGGCTGCTGGAAGGCTGGAGCGATGCGGAACTGGTGGAGGTCTCGCCTGCGCTGGGCCGCTATTTCGGCACCGACAAGGGTGTGCTGGTGGCACGCGCACCGAAGGACGCGACGCTCGGGCTGCAGGATGGCGATGTCATCGTGGCGATCGGCGGGCGCGAGCCGCAGAGCGGGGCGCATGCGATGCGCATCCTGCGATCCTATCAGCCGGGTGAATCGGTCGAGATTCGGGTCCTGCGCGATCGCAAGGCGCAGACACTGAAAGCCTCGGTGCCGGAAGATGCAGTCGAACGCGCACCGCAGATGCGAGGCGCACCGCCCAGGCTGCCGGTGGAAGCCTCGGGCGCGAGCTGAATCTGCCAAACGCTGTGCTAGTCTGCGCGGCGCATGCGCCGCGCTGACTTTGCCTATCCGCTTCCCAAGGAACTGATCGCCCAGCATCCATTGCCGGAACGGACGGCGAGCCGCCTGCTGGCGCTCGACGGCGGGAGCGGGGCGTTGCAGGACCTGATGTTCGAGCATCTGGCGACGCTGTTGCGGCCCGGCGACCTGCTGGTGCAGAACGACACGCGTGTCCTGCCGGCGCGCCTGCGTGGGCGCAAGGCGAGTGGCGGTTCCTGCGAGATCCTGCTGGAGCGCATCCTCGGTGAACGCCGAATCCTGGCGCAGGCGCGCGCCAGCAAGGGCTTCCGGCCAGGAACCGAGATCCTGTTGCCGGATGGCGCGCACGCTGTCGTGATCGGGCGCCGCGAAGACCTCTACGAATTCGAGCTGGACCGCCCGGCCCTCGATTACTTCGAGCGGCACGGCAGCATGCCCCTGCCGCCATACGTCGAGCGCGAAGCCGATGTGGCCGATCGCGAGCGCTACCAGACTGTGTATGCCGCAGAGCCTGGTGCGGTCGCGGCGCCGACAGCGGGACTGCATTTCAACCGGCCAATCATGGCGGGCCTGGAAGCAGCAGGCGTTGCCATTGCGCGCCTCACGCTGCACGTCGGTGCAGGCACATTCCAGCCGCTGCGAGTGGATGAGATTGAAAAGCATCGCATGCACGCGGAGCGATTCCGGATTTCGGAGGAAACCGTGGCTGCCGTCAGCGCGACGCGCAGGCAGGGCGGGCGCGTGGTGGCCGTCGGTACGACGGTGGTGCGGAGTCTCGAAGCGGCGGCGGCCGGCGGCGGGCTCACCGCAGGTTCAGGCGAGACGGATATTTTCATCAAGCCTGGTCATCGCTTCCGTGTGGTGGATGCGCTGCTGACCAATTTCCACCTGCCGGAGTCCACGCTGCTGATCCTGGTCGCGGCCCTCGCGGGGCGCGAACGCGTACTTGCCGCGTATCATCATGCGATCGACGGGCGCTACCGGTTCTTCAGCTATGGTGATGCGATGTTCGTGACAGCGGATCCCGCCGTGCTTGAATTACGCGAGGCGCGATTTTGAAATTCGACGTGCTGGCGCGGGACGCAGGCGCGCGCTGCGGCCAGCTCGGCTTCGCGCGCGGGTTGGTCGAAACACCGGCCTTCATGCCGGTCGGCACCTATGGGACCGTCAAGGGCGTCACGGCCGAGGAACTCGTCGCCTGCGGCGCGCAGATCGTGCTCGCCAACACTTTTCACCTGATGCTGCGCCCGGGTGCTGAGGTCGTGCGCGCTCACGGCGGCCTGCACGGGTTCATGCACTGGCAGCGGCCGATACTGACCGACTCGGGCGGTTTCCAGGTATTCAGCCTGGCGAAGATGCGAAAGGTCTCGGAGCAGGGCGTCAGCTTCCAGTCTCCGGTCGATGGAGACCCGGTGTTCCTTGATCCCGAGCGTTCGATGGAAGTGCAGCGCGCGCTTGGCTCTGACATCGCCATGGTTTTCGACGAGTGCACGCCCTATCCGGCGACTGAGCGACAGGCGCGCGAGTCCATGGAACTGTCGCTGCGCTGGTCGGTGCGCAGCCGGCGCGCCTGGGACGCCGTAGAGGGAACCGGCGTGCTGTTTGGAATCGTGCAGGGCGGCGTCCACGATGCCTTGCGCACTGAATCGCTGGCCGGACTCCTGCACATCGGTTTCGACGGACTCGCGATCGGCGGTCTTTCGGTCGGCGAGCCCACCGGCGAGCGCCAGCGGGTACTCGAACGACTGCTGCCGCAGATGCCGCCAGAGCAGCCGCGCTACCTGATGGGTGTCGGCCGGCCCGAGGACCTCGTCGAAGCAGTCGCGCTCGGTGTGGACCTGTTCGACTGCGTGATGCCGACGCGCCACGCGCGAAACGGGCACCTGTTCGTGCCGGGTGGTGTCATGAACATTCGCAATGCCCGCTATGCCGAAGACACGCAACCCATCGACCCGGACTGTGCCTGCTATACCTGCCGTCATTACAGCCGCGCTTATCTGAGGCATCTCGATCGGTGCGGGGAGATGCTCGGCCCACGGCTCGCCACATTGCACAACCTGCATTACTACCTGAATCTCATGGCCGGGCTTCGTGTGGCGATCGCGGACGGTCGCCTGGCCGCGTTCCGCGCCGGGTTCTACGCTGCGCGCCGGCCACAGCACGGCTCTGTGGCATAATCACGCGCCCAATTCGGGGCCGGCGCCGCCGGCCCGCTGGCGCAGAGGATGATCGATGGACTTTTTCATATCGCCCGCATGGGCCCAGGCCGCCGGAGGGTCGTCCACCAGCACATGGGTCAACATCCTGCCGCTGGTACTGATCTTCGTCGTGTTCTATTTCCTGCTGATCCGGCCGCAGACCAAGCGCGCCAAGGAGCACCGCGAGATGGTCGCAAAGCTCTCGGCCGGCGACGAGGTTGTGACGAATGGCGGAATCCTCGGTCGCATAAGCGAGATAGACGAGAGCTTCGTGGCACTCGAAGTCGCGTCGAAAGTAACCATCCGGGTGCAAAAACACCAGGTCACGCAGTTGATGCCGAAAGGCACATTCAAGGGCGCCTGAGCGCCCGCGACGGCTGCCGTGAATCCAAGCCATTCCTGGTGGAAGGGTGCAGCGCTGTCGGCCGTCCTGCTGGTGGCCGGGCTGCTGGCGCTGCCGAATCTCTATGGCGAATCGGAAGCCTTGCAGCTTTCGCGGCGTGATCGTGGGTTATTCGATGCCGCCTCGGTCACCGAATTCGAGGCTGTGCTGAATGGCGCACAGATCCCCTTTGACGAATCATTTGTCGACGACAATGGCCGCTTGTGGATCCGCTTCAGCGGAGTTTCCAGCCAGCTTGCCGCCCGCGACCTGATTCAGAGCCGTTACGAGGGCCAGTTCGCAATCGCGACGACATTCGCATCGCGCGCACCGGAATGGATCAACCGGCTGGGTCTCGAGCCCATGAGCCTGGGGCTCGACCTGCGTGGCGGCATCTATATCCTGTATGAGGTCGATGTCGAGGGTGCGGTCCAGCAATTGCTGCAGCGCCTGGAGCGGGATTTCCGCAAGGTGCTGCGCGACGCGAAGGTGCCTTATGAAGAGGTGGCCGTTGCCGGGGCGGTCACGCAAATTCGCCTGCGCGATGCCGCGCAGACACAAGCGGCATTAAGCGCGCTGCGCGACTACGATTCCACGCTGACGATCGAGCAGGGCGGCGAAGCCGGATTGCTGGTGGCCCGGCTGACGCCGGACCAGATCAAGCAGCGCGAAGATTTTTCGATACAACAGAACATCACGGCGCTCAACAATCGCGTCAATGCCCTGGGCGTCGCCGAGCCGGTTATCCAGCGCCAGGGCCTGAACAGAATTGCTGTTCAGTTGCCCGGCATCCAGGATGCTTCCGAAGTCGTGCGCCTGCTCGGCAAGGTCGCCAC
>JANPCY010000200.1:0-2058 GCA_031431175.1 Steroidobacteraceae bacterium
CAGACCAGGCAGCGCAATTCATGCGTCAGTTGTTGGTAGCGCTGCTGCAAGACCGGATCGTCGAGGCGCTCGGCGTCGATCGCGTGCGCACTGCCCGCGACCAGGAATGAAGCAAGGATCCAGGCTGCGCGCATCATGAGCCTTCCCCTTTCGCCGGAAGCAAGGGCAGGAAGTCACGACGCCAGATTTCCGGCGTCATCACACCGATCTGCTTGTGCAGCACCTTGCCGTCGGCGCCAATCAGGAACGTTTCCGGCGCGCCGTAGACGCCCCAATCGATGGCAGTGCGGCCCTCCGGATCGAAGGCGATCGAAGCATACGGATTGCCGAGCTGCGCCAGCCATTGCAGTGCAAGCGCCCGATCGTCGCGCCAGTCCAGGCCGATCATCGGCACCCGGCCCTCACGCGCGATTTCAAGCAGCGTCTCATGCTCCTCGCGACAACCGCCGCACCAGGTCGCCCAGACATTCAGGAGCCAGGGCCGGCCCGCAAAATCCGCCGTCTCGACCCGCAAAGCGGGGTCGCCAAGCGATTCAAGCGCGAATGCGGGGGCTGGCTTGCCGATCAACGGCGAGCGAATTTCGCCCGGGTCCTTCTGAAGGCCGATGATGAAAAATCCGATCAGTCCGGCAAACAGGACGGCGGGCACGAGAAAGCGCAGGCTTTGCTTCATCGCGTGGCTTCCGCGACCGCAGGGTCGAGCGTGGGATCAGCCGCGGTGACGCGCCGGTAGCGCCGGTCGAGGCCCGCGATGCCGCCGCCGAGCGCGATCAGCAATGCGCCGAGCCAGATGTAGCGGATCAATGGCTTGTACTGGAGACGCAGGCTCCAGCGGCCCTGGCCCAGGTCCTCGCCGAGCGCCGCGAACAGATCGCGGGCCGCGCCGACTTCGATCCCGGCCTCGGTCATCGGATTGCCGCCCGAGTTGTACAGGCGTTTTTGCGGGTGCAGCGTTGTGATCGTCTCGCCCTCGCGCGATATGAGAACGTCCGCCTCGACGGCGACATAGTTCGGTCCCCGTGCATCGCGAAGCGCAGTAAGCCGGAAGTCATAGCCGGCAATCGATGCAGCCTCACCGACGGCAAGGGCGACGTCCTGCTCGATCTTGAATGACTGCACACCGGTGATACCGAGTGTCACGAGTCCAACCCCGAAATGAGCCACGGCCATGCCCAGTACCGCCCCGGACAGCGCCTGCCCAGCGCGCAGCCGCGCCAGCGGGATCATCAAGGAGGAGCCCATCACCCATAGCGCAAGCGCGAAGCCGATTGTCGCGATGGGACGGATCTCGCCATAAATCGCGGCGCCAGCGACCAGCGCGATCACAAGCGCTACAGCCGCGACCCCAAGCAGGCGATTGCGCATTGGCTGCAGGCGGCTTCTTTTCCAGGTCGAGTGCATGCCGACGCCGAGCAGCAGCAGCAGCGGCAACATCGGCACCGGGAACACCATGTTGAAATACGGTGGGCCCACGGAGATCTTGCCGAGTTCGAGTGCGTCCATGAAGAGCGGATACAGTGTGCCCAGCAGGATCAAGCCAAGCGCTGCGACCAGGAAGGCGTTGTTGAACAGTATGAAGCTCTCGCGGGCGGTCAATTCAAAGCCCGCGGCGGATTTCATGTGTGGCGCGCGCCAGGCATAAAGGAGCAGCGCGCCTCCGATAACGATCGACAGAAACACAAGAATGAACAGGCCGCGCGCGGGGTCGGTGGCAAATGCATGCACCGAGACCAGCACCCCGGAGCGGACCAGGAATGTGCCGAGCAGCGACAGTGAGAATGCCGAAACAGCGAGCAGGATCGTCCAGCTCTTGAACAAGCCGCGTTTCTCGGTCACGGCCAACGAGTGAATCAGCGCGGTGCCCGCGAGCCAGGGCATGAACGAGGCATTCTCGACCGGATCCCAGAACCACCAGCCGCCCCAACCGAGCTCGTAATACGCCCAGCCGCTCCCAAGGGCGATGCCGCAGGTCAGGAAGGACCATGCGAGGAGCGTCCACGGACGCGACCAGCGGGCCCAGGTGGCGTCCAGCTTGCCCCCAAGCAACGCAGCGATTGC
>JANPCY010000201.1:0-4312 GCA_031431175.1 Steroidobacteraceae bacterium
GGTAACTTCGCGTCGGGTAACTTCAGCCCCCTGTTCGGCGAACCGTTCAACAGCATGCCGACCGACAACGGCCAGCTGCTGGTATTCAGCCTGCCCTAACGGCCGACGGCAATCTCGATTTTCTCCAACCGTTTCTCCGCACAGACGAGGTGACCTGATGAGGCCTGCGGCATGACACTGCGTCTTCTTCTCGCCACCCTCGGAGTTACGCTGCAGTCGTGTTCATAGGCGTCGCTGACGCAGTACGATCAGGTCTGGTGACGAATCTTGCGCGGCCGGGCGCGAACGGCACGGGGGTCTCATTACTATCGAGTGAGCTCGCACTCAAAAGACTGGATCTGCTACGGCAACTTGCCCCCCGCGCCAGGACAGTCGCGTACTTGACCAATCGCGCCAATCTGGTCACGGTGCCGCAGGTGGTTGACATGCGTAGCGCTGCGGCTGCGCTTGGTATTGATCTCGAGGTCTTCGACGTGCGCTCGGCCAAGGACGCAGAAGTGGATGCTGCCCTTCACGAGATCCCGTGGAAAACGATCGGAGCACTACAAGTCGGCGGCGACGGGATACTAATCCCGCAGGGAGCGAAGTTTGCTAAAGCAGTGCGCGACGCTAAGATCCCGGCGATTTTCCCTTGGCGGGAATATCATGAGCACGGCGTGCTGATGTCCTACGGCCCGAACCTGCGAGACGTTCTGCTCCGCGGCGCTTACTATGTGGACAGGCTCCTTAAGGGGGCCAAACCTTCGGATCTTCCGGTCGAGCAAGTTTCAAAAATCGAGTTGATCATCGACCTGCGGGCCGCAAGATCGATGGGGATCCGCGTGCCCAAGACACTACTGTACCGAGCGGATCAGGTAATCCGATGACCGGACACCTGAGCATTCCCGAATGTCGTGGGGGGTAGTATGGCCCTGCTCCTCGATTCCCATTGCGCATACGCGGGCAAATGGGCAAATCCCCAAGAGGTATATGCTGCTCGTGTAACAACGCAACCTTGCCGCGGCACAATGAAGTGTACCCGCTGTCAAAACGAGAACCGCCCGGGCGCGAAGTTCTGCGAAGAATGTTCTGCGTCCCTTGATCGCGGCTGTGCCAGCTGCGGCGCCTTCGTCTCGTCTACCGCGAAATTCTGTCCCGAGTGCGCGCATCCGGTCGGCAAGGCCGCCGCGGCTCAACAGTTCGACTCACTGGAGCGCCACACCCCTAAGCACCTCCCCGAAAAAAACCTCTTGTCGAAGTCCTCGCTCGAAGGCGAGCGCCGCCAGCTCACTGTACTGTTCTGCGACATGGTGGGCTTCACCGAACTAGCCAATCGTGTCGATCCAGAAGTGCTGCAGCGTATCATCCGCAGCTACGAGGATGCCTGCGCGGTGTGCATCACGCGCTACGAAGGTTACGTGTTCCAGCGCCTGGGTGACGGCATCGTCGCCTTCTTCGGCTATCCGTTAGCTCACGAGGGGGAGGCCGAGCGCGCCATCCGCGCGGGGCTAGAGATCATCGAGGCGCTGTCCGAACTCGACATCCCCGATGCCGGGCATCTCGCGGTGCGCATCGGCATTGCCACCGGGGTAGTGGTAGTTGCTTCTGCCGAGAAAGGCGCGGTAGGCGAGACGATGAATCTTGCGGCACGGCTACAGGCGGTCGCCTCGCCCGGTAGCATCGTGGTGAGCGAACGAGTGCACCGGCTAGCCAGCGGCACCTTCGACTACGAGCATCTGGGCGAACAAACACTCAAAGGCATCGCACGTCCCACCCGCGCCTATCGGATCCTGGGCGTGAGTGAAGCGGCCAGCCGCTTCGAGGCGGCCACCCTGGAAGGGCTCACGCCGTTAGTCGGACGCGAGCAGGAGATCGGGCTGCTGCTGGAGCGCTGGACGCTGGCCCAGGACGGCGAAGGGCAAGTGGTATTGCTGTCCGGTGAGCCGGGCATCGGCAAGAGCCGGATCTTAAGCGCGCTGCGCGAGCGCCTTGAGCCGCAAGGCGCGGGGACACTCAGGTTCCAGTGCTCGCCTTACTACATCAACAGCGCCTTCTGGCCCAGCATCGACAACTTCGAGCGGGCACTCAGGTTCGCACGCGACGAGCCGCCTGAGTCCAAACTAGACAAGCTCGAAGCCTTAGTGGTCGCCCAATACGGCAGACCCAAAGCGGACGTGCGGTTCATCGCCGCCATGCTTTCCATACCAACCGAGGCCCGCTATGGTCTGATCAGCATGACCCCCCAGCGGTTCAAGGATGAGACGCTGCGATCATTGGTTGATTTGACCGAAGCGGTGGCGACTAAGCAACCCAAGGTGATGCTCTTCGAGGATGTGCACTGGGCGGACCCGACGAGCCTGGAATTGCTCGATCTCCTGATCGACCGAGTCAAGAGCTTCCCGCTGCTGCTCGTTCTCACCCACCGGCCCGAGTTTCAATCGAGATGGGGCAGCCATGGGCACGTCAGCGCCTTGAACCTTTCGAAGCTGACCAAGGCACAAAGCAGTGCGATGGTGAACAAACTTGCCAAGAACAAAAACCTGCCGGGCAATCTGCTGGAGCGGATCCTCACCAAGGCCGATGGGGTGCCGCTATTCGTGGAGGAGTTGACCAATGCCATTCTGGAATCAAACGACATCAAGGAACGAGAAGACCGCTACGAGTATACCGGCCAGGACCACAGCATCGCCATTCCAGCCACATTGAGAGACTCGTTAATGGCGAGATTGGACCGGTACACTCCGGTGAGGGAGATTGCGCAGATCGGGTCGGCGATCGGACGGGAGTTTAGCTACGAATTAATCCAAGCCGTCGCGCCTAAGGACCAAGCCGAGCTTGACCAAGCGCTGCAACAACTCACCGACTCGGGGCTCGCCTTCAGGCGAGGAACCCCGCCCAAGGCAACCTACACCTTCAAACATGCACTGGTGCAGGATGCAGCCTATGACTCGCTACTGAAGAGCAGCCGACGGGAATTGCATAGAAAGATTGCACAAGTTATCGAGGCGCGCTTATCCGACACCGAAGATACCCAACCCGAAGTGCTCGCCCATCACTACACACAGGCGGGGCTACCGGAGCAAGCGCTACGCCGCTGGTCGATGGCTGGACAACTCGCATTGCGGCGATCGGCCAACGCTGAGGCAATCACCTACTTCACCAAAGGACTGGATCAAATAGCGCAGATACCTCGGTCTGAAGGAATTTCAAGACAGGAGCTGGATCTTTGGCTTGGCCTTTGGCCCGCGTATATGGCAACTCGAGGCTTCAGCACTCCTGAAGTCGAGCAGGCCGCACTTCGTGCGCGTGAGTTGTGTGAGCAGCTTGGCGACGACGAGGGAGCAGCCCTAGCGCACATTGGTGAGCTTGCGGTGCTCTTGGTCCGGGCGGAACTGCGAAAGGCACACACCGAAGCCGATGCCGGTCTGATGCGTGCGCTCAGAAACAATGACTATCAGCTGGTCGCTCTGATGAACATGCTGATTGGGGATGTGTGCTACTGGGAAGGACAGTTCAAAGCGGCAAGGGGGTATCTGAATCAAGCGCTCATCCCCTGGGATCTTACGAAAGCGAAGTCGTTGACTGAGCGCACTGGCCTTGACGCTCACTGCATAGCGCTCGCCTACGTGGGGCTAAACGAGTTCGCGATAGGTTATCCGGACCGCAGTCAGGTGGCGATTAGCGAATCTCTGCGAGATACTCAAAAGTTAGGGAATGCTCAAACTAGCGGACACTGTTTAGGACTTGCCGGCTGGCTCGCGGTGTATAAGCGTGACCTCGCCGAGGCCCGGCAGTTGGCTGCTCGCACAATCGAGTATTGTCGAGAACAGCGCTTAATGTTCTGGGAGGCTAGCGGATATTTGGTGGAAGGCTGGGTTATGATCCAAGACGGGCAGGTAATAGAGGGCATCAGACGGATGCAACAAGGGATCGACATCCGGCGCGCCGCTGGGGCGGCGCTGGTGCACTCCAGTTTCTACGCAGTCCTCGCAGAATGTCACGGGAAGGCACGGGAGTTCGACATCGGGCTGGCACTGATAGCCGAAGGATTAACGCACGTGGAACGGTCGGGCGAACGAAGCTCGGAAGCCGAGTTGCTCCGTGTGCAAGGCGAACTGCTGCTGTCCAAGTCTCTGGACGAAAATGCGGCCTCTAAGTCTTTCGAGAAGGCGATTAAAGTCGCACGCGATCAAGACGCGAAGTTGTTTGAGTTGCGCGCATCGCAAAGTCGCGCACGCCTGTGGCAGAGCCAGGGCAAGCGCAAGGAAGCCTACGAACTGCTGGCACCGATCTATAACTGGTTCACCGAAGGTTTCGATACGAAAGACCTGAA